>NZ_CAKVVF010000007.1:0-37972 GCF_934833455.1 Oscillibacter sp. KLE 1728 | reverse complement strand
CCGCTGGGATCGTTGGGATCCGGCTCCGTAGGCTGGTCTCCGCCGCCGGAATCGCCGCCGGAGGGGTCCTCTGTCGGCGTATCCGGATCTATGGGCACATCAGGGTCGTTGGGATCAGGCGGCTGCCAGTTGGGATCGCTGGGATCCAGCCCCCCATTCGGGTCATCGGGGTCCGTAACTGCAGCCGACGTGTGGACGGGACATCCGCCGGGGCTGGTCTCCGTGGGGGCCACCGCCTTTTCCAGGGTGCTGATGAGATAGGCGTCGTCGGAGGCAGTGATGCTCTCGCCGTAATCCTCCCGCACATAGTCCAGATAGCCCTTCTGCACGATGGACTCCGCCGGGCAGAACTCACCGGCCAAGCAGTTACCCTCGGTGCAGATGTCCACCATCTTGTGGAGCGTGCACTCCGTCGTGGGCTCCGTGCCCACAGCCACCTCATAGGATACCGTCCGGTCCCCTCTGGAATCGGCGCGGCAGGCATCCGTCGCCAGCATACCGCTGTCCGCGCAGACACTGACCGTTGTCAGGCCGCTGCTGGGACGGTTGAAGGACTTGTCCGGCAGATCCGCATGGACCTTCTCCATCACCTGTCGCCACAGGGAGGCCGCGGGGTTCACGGAGTAGCTGATCCGCTCGTTGTTCTTGTAGCCCACCCAGACCGCCGCGCAGTAATACGGCGTGTAGCCTGTGAAATAACGGTCATAGTTGTCGTTGGTGGTGCCGGTTTTTCCTGCAATGTGCATCCCGCTGAATCGAGCGCCGCCGCCGGTGCCGCCGGACTCATTCACCGCCCGGCGCAGCATGTCCGTCATCAGATAGGCGGTGGTCTCCTTCATGGCCACCCGCTGCTCCGTCTCCTTTTCCAGCACCACGGTGGAGTTGTCGTTGGCCAGAACCTTTACGTAGGTCTTGGGCTCATTGTACACACCGCTGTTGGCGAAAGCAGCGTAGGCCGCCGCCATCTCCACCGTGCTGAGGCCGTAAGTCAGGCCGCCCAGCCCCAGCGGGCTGACGTTCATATCCTCCGGTGCCAGACTCAGCCCCAGATTTTCGGTGGCGAATTGGTAGGCCGCCGTGACCCCAACCTTTTCCAGTGTCTGCACCGCGATGGTGTTGATGGATGCCTTGACACCGTTGCGCACGGATGTCCAGCCCGTGTAGGTGTTGGGCGAGTTCTTGGGCCATGGATTTCCATTCAGCAGGCGGACCGGATAGTTGTCAAAGGTGGTTGCCGGAGAGACTGCCCCCGCATCCAGCGCCGGGGCATAAGCCGTCAGCGGCTTGATGGAGGAACCCGGCTGCTGGATATCCGTTGCATAGTTCCACAGCAGGTTTCCGGACTTGGGTCCCATATCGCCCACCATGGCCACGATGTTGCCGGTGGAGGGCTCGATAATGGTAATGCCGGAGTGGATCAGCTGTCCGCTGGCAGAGGTGAGGTTGTTCAGACTCCCCCGGTCCTCGTAGACAGACTCCGCAATCTCCTGAATCTTCGGGTCCAGCGTGGTGTAGATGTTGTAGCCGCTGTTGTAGATCCGGTTCAGGGCCTCTTTTTCGGTGATGCCGTACAGGTCCGCCAGATCCGCGGAGACATCCCGCAGCACCTGGTCCACGAACCAGGAGTTGACATTGGCGCCGCCGGTAGCCTCCGTGACAATGTCCTGAGCGGAAGTGGTGCCGTCCGTGAAATGCAGCTCCTCCGCCTTGGCGGCCTCGGCCTCCTCCTCTGTCAGATAGGTGAGCCCGGTGACGCCCACATCGTCATTGCCGCCGGCCATCCGGGTCAGGATCATCTCCTGGCGCTCCTTGTTCAGCTCCCGGGGCGTGACGGTGCTGCCGTCCTCCCGGGTGATGGTGATGGTGGACATGGGACCATACAGGGAGGGGTTGTTGGTGATGGCGATGAGGCAGGCGCATTCCGCCGGATCCAGCTCCGACACATCCTTGCCGAAGTAGAATTCCGACGCGGTCTGGACGCCGTAGCAGCCCTGTCCCAGGTAGATGGTGTTCAGGTACATCTCCAGGATCTCCTGCTTGGTGTAGTTCTTCTCGAACTCCAGGGCCCGGAAAATCTCCCGCACCTTGCGGTTGATGGTGTTGCCGTCGTCGCCGGTCATGTTCTTCAGCACCTGCTGCGTCAGGGTGGAGCCGCCGAAGGTGGCCCGGCTGCCGGTGAAGAAGTTCAGCGTGGCAGAGGCGGTTCGGGTCCAGTCCACGCCGTTGTGCTCAAAGAATCGGTGGTCCTCAATGGCCACGGCCGCCTGCCACAGCGCGTCCGGGATCTGTTCATAGTCCACCCAGATGCGGTTTTCCGTGCCGTAGACAGTCTGGTATTCCACCCAATCTCCGGTGTCCCTGTCCTGGTAATAGATGATGGAGCTGAGATTCATGGTGTAGTCGTCGGCGTTGACCTCCAGCGTAGGGGCCAGCGTGGTCCGGACGTACATCATAAAAAGCCCGGCAAGCATCGCCACTGTGCAGATGCCCACCAGCAGGACCGTCCCCAGGATGAAGACGACCTTGTGTCCCGTTCGTTTGGTGCTTTTCTGCTGTCTGGGTTCCCGGCGGGGGATCATCTCATGGGATCCCTCCCGTCTTCTGCGTTCCAATGCAGAGCACCTCCTTCTTTTGAATTTGAATTTTCTGCAAAAGCAGTCTGCCGCGCCGCCTGTCTGCGGCCGCAGAGGCTCAGAGTCCTCCATAATATGTTCTATTGTACCATCCCATGTCAATATCGAAAATGTCGTATTTTACCGAAAAAAAGTTTCTTATCCGCATGGTTTTTCTGCTTTTGGGCAGGATAAATCCATCCCCAGCGCCCCAGTTTCCCACATTTCCAAAAGTTCACCCCCTTGCAATCTTCTGGAAAGTCAGTTACAATACCCCTAGAGTACAGACAGAAGGAGGACGCCCCATGGCGGATGAGTACGGCCCCACTTTCATCACAGTCACAGACGAGGACGGCCGCGAGATCGTGCTGGAGTTTGTGGACGCGCTGGAATACAACGGCCAGCAGTACCAGGCTTTCTTCCCTGCGGAGACAGAGGGAGAGGATGAGGACGATCCGGACAATGGACTGGTGATCCTGAAGGTCCTCCACGAGGACGGGGAGGATCTGCTGTCCACGCTGGATTCCGACGAGGAACTGGACGCGGTCTATGACCTGTTCATGGAGTCCCTGTTCGACGAGGACGGAGAGTCCTGACACTCCATACAAAAATTTCTCTCCGGGTCCGCTGGTTTCCTCTTGCATCCCGGGCCGGGATGTGATACGGTGAATATGTGCCCTGCGGGGTTTGTGATAGGTCTTTTTTTAACCCACATTTCGTTATACGGGATGCCGGATCAGCGCGTGGTTCGCAGGCCTCCCGGCTGCTGTCTGCGGCTGGAAGTTGGAAGTGGTAAAGCGCGTTGGAGGCAACCCACCTGGCCGTGAAGGTGCAGGTTATAACGGGCCTACACGGCTCTCGCGGGGCACGTTTTCTGAAGGGGCGGTCTGGCCGCTCCGCTTTTTTTTGCGGATCAGCCAAAAAATCCCCTGTTTTTGCCGATCCTGCCGGATCGCGGCGGGGATTCCGCAAATTTCTCTTGCAGAATCCGGCCATATCCAGTATAATATCAAAGTGCGTAATTTCCGGTTTCTTGCAAACCTTGCACCTGAATACTTGAGAGGACTGAAACACACATGAGCGCATCAAGAGAAAAAAAGACCCGCCAGGACCTGTCCGGCTCCGGCTGGAACGATCCCAAGACCGCCCGGGAGGCCAAGCAACGCCAGAAGGAGCACAGCACCAACCTTCTGTATGGCACCATCGGAGTGGTATTCCTGGTAATCGCCATTGCCGCCGTCATCTGGAAGTCCAACATCATTCCCAAGACGGCCACGGCGGCCACCGTCAACGGTGAGAAGTACACCGCCGCTGAGGTCAACTTCTATTTTGAGAACTACTATCAGAACTTTGTCAACGGCAATTACAGCATTCTGAGCATGATCGGGCTGGACACCGGCACGTCCTTGAAGGACCAGACCATCTCCTCCAGCGCCGTCATGTTCGTCACCGACGCCACCGAGGGCGAGACTTGGTACGACTACTTCGCGGACAAGGCCCTGGAGCAGTTGGCCGGCGTCCAGGCCATGAATGCCGCTGCAGAGGCCGAGGGCTTCACCTGGAACGACGAGATGCAGGCCGACCTGGACGACACCATGGAGTCCCTTGCCTCCGCTGCCAGCACGTACGGCTATACGGAAAAGCAGTATCTGGGTCTCATCTACGGCAGCACCATGACCCGCAGCATCTATGAGGAGCAGACCCGGCGCAGCCTGCTGGCCACCGCCTATCTCCAGTCCTATCAGGACAGTCTGACCTACTCCACCGACGAGCTGGAGGCCGCCTATCAGGAGGACCGGACCGCCTACGATCTGGTGGACTGTGCGTATGTCCGCGTCAACGGCGCCGCAGCTGATACAGATGAAGAGGGCAACTCCATCGAGGTCACCGACGAGATGAAGGCGGAGGCCATGGCCGCTGCCAAGACCACCGCAGATGCCATCTACGCCGCCTACAAGGCGGGCACCTCTCTGGAGGATGCAGCTGCAGAATATGAGTCCACCGCCACCTATGCCTCTTCTGACAGCTTCTCGTACAGCTCCTCTGTTCTGGGTGAATGGCTGTATGACGATGCCCGGCAGGCCGGTGACTCCGCCGTGCTGGAGGACAGCGACAGCAGCAACTACTATGTGGTGGTCTTTAACGGCCGCTCCCGCAACGAATACAACACGGTGAACGTGCGCCACATCCTGATCCAGCCGGAGGCCTCCGAGCTCTCCGAGGATGACGAGGGCTATGAGGACGATGTGGCCGCCAAGGACGCCGAGGCCGCGCAGAAGGCCCAGGACATCCTGGACGAGTGGAAGGCCGGCGACGCCACCGAGGACTCCTTTGCCGCGCTGGCCAATGAGTACTCCCAGTATCCCGGGTCCAACACCACCGGCGGCCTGTATGAGCAGGTCTATCAGGGCCAGATGGTGACGGAGTTCAACGACTGGTGCTTCGATCCCGCCCGCCAGACCGGCGACACCGGCATCATTCACAACGAGAGCACCGGCTACCACGTCATGTACTTCGTAGGCTATGACCAGCCCTACTGGGAGATCCAGGTGTCCGCAGATCTGGTCAATGACGCCGTGGATACGTTCTACGAGGAGAAGACCGAGGGCTATACTGCGGAGCAGTCCTCCTTCGGCATGAGCTTTGTGGGTTGATTCCCATTCACAACACAAGACGTCCGGCTTTGAAATTTCAAAGCCGGACGTTTTCCACCTGTTTGCAACAAGGAGGTCCGTTATGGAACATCCCTTTCTCCGCAACGAGATGCTGTGGGGCCCGGAGGCCCAGGCCCGGCTTGCTCGGGCCCACGTGCTGCTGCTGGGTCTGGGCGGCGTGGGCAGCTACGCCGCCGAATGCTTGGCCCGGTCTGGAGTCGGCGAGCTGACCCTGGTGGACAGCGACACCATTGCCCTCACCAACCTAAACCGCCAGCTGGAGGCCCTCCACTCCACCCTGGGTCAGCCCAAGGCGGAGGCGGTGGCCGCCCGTCTGCGGGACATCAATCCGGATGCAGAGCTCCATCCTGTCCACGGTCTCTATGACGCCGCTCATCGGGACCGCTTCTTCCCGGAGGGCTGCCGGTACGATTACATCGTGGACGCCATCGATCTGGTGTCCTGCAAGCTGGATCTGGCAGAGACTGCCCTGAAGCTGAACATCCCCCTGATCGCGGCCCTGGGCACAGGCAACAAGCTGGATCCCACCCTCCTCCAGGTAACGGACATCTCCAAGACCTATGGCTGCCCCCTGGCCCGGGTGATGCGCAAGGAACTCCGGACCAGAGGCATTCACCATCTGAAGGTGGTGTTCAGCCCGGAGAAGCCCGTCTCTCCCGCCCAGCCGGAGGCGCCGCCCCCCGGCCGCCGCAGTGTGCCCGCCAGCAATCCCTGGGTTCCCGCCACAGCCGGTCTGCTGCTAGGCAGCGCTGTTGTGCGGGACCTGATTGCCCAGGTCTCTCTGCCCTGTTAAAAAGCAGCGGCCCGCAGTTTGCGGGCCGCTGTTTTATGGAAAGCGTTCCTTATACCGCATCTGTCTTCTCCACAGAAACCGCCACAGGCACCGGATCCTCGCTCCCAAGCTCTCCGGTATAGGTAACTGTGACGCTGTCCCCCTCTTCAAGACGCCCCTGATCCACATCCTCGCCAAAGTCGAAAACCTGATAAGTCCCATCGTCAGTAAGCAGAACCAGGAAATCCCCCATACGGTTCACCACACCATTGACCGTTGCGCTGTCCTCTTCCTTCCCGTCGTTGCCGGCGTCCGTCTTTTCAGAGCCGCAGGCCGCCAGCGTCAGCAGTATCAGCGCCGCCAGGATTCCTGTGAGCAATCGTCTCATGTATGTTCCATCCTTTTCCTTGTGATTTTGTACAGCGGAGCCACTGCGGACAGGCGCACCTGTCCGCACCGCCTGTACATCCATATAGATAGGTCCGGCCGCCAAAAGGTTGCCGGCATCCAGCGGCTTCTTTGAAAACATTCTGTGAACAGACCGCTGTCCGGCGCGTTGACTTTTACCGCCGCCCATGTTATGCTGAAAAAAATTGATGCTTACCCAGTGGGCAGGGCGGTGCTCTGCCGCTGGGACTTTTTATCACGGCGGGCGGTGCGCCCGCCGGAGGAGGGATCCGTATGACGGCCGATCAGGAGTCCCGCAGCCCGCTGGAAACCGAGCCGGTTCAAAAGCTGATCGTCCGCTACGCCATCCCCACGGCCCTGACGCTGATGGTCAACTGCCTCTACAACATCGTGGACCAGATCTTTGTGGGCCAGGGCGTGGGGATCACCGCCATGGCGGCCATCAACGTGGCGTTCCCGGTGGTCATTCTGGTGAATGCCGTGGCCCTGCTGCTGGGAGACGGCAGCGCCGCCAACATCAGCCTGTGCCTCGGCCGCCGCCAGCAGCAAGAGGCGGATGACACCATCGGTCACGCCGCCACCCTGATTGCCGCCAGCGGTCTCTGTGCGGCCATCGTCAGCTGGTGCTTCGCCCCCCAGATTGCCCGGCTCTTCGGCGCTACGGACACTGCCTGGCCGGAGGCTGCAGCCTATCTCCGGACCATTGCCTGGGGCCTGCCCTTCCAGCTGATCTGCCCGGCCTTCACCGCCATCATTCGGGCGGACGGCCACCCCCGGTACAGCATGGGCTGCATGATTACCGGTGCCGTCCTCAACCTGATTCTAGACCCCGTCTTCATCTTCCCTCTGGGCATGGGCGTGGTGGGGGCCGGCATTGCCACAGTCATCGGCCAGGTGGCGGCCGGGGTGCTGTTTCTGGCCTACCTGCCCCGGCTGCACACAGTCCGGCTCCGGCGCCAGGCGCTGCGCCCCACCATTAGGCTCACCGGGCGGATTCTGACCCTGGGGGTTCCCAGCCTGCTGACCCAGATCCTCACTGCCCTGGTACAGATCACCCTGAACAACCTGCTGCGGGTTCACGGAGCGGCCAGCGTGTACGGCAGCGACATCGCCCTCTCTGTCTACGGAATGATGATGAAGGTCTATCAGATTGCCCACTCCATGTTCGTGGGCGTCTCCTCCGCCGTACAGCCTATCAACGGTTACAACTTCGGGGCGAAGCATTTTCTTCGGGTGCGGCAGACCTTCCGCACGGCCGCCGCCATCGCCCTGGTAATTTCGGGGGTGTGGTTCCTGGTGTTCCAGCTGTTTCCCCGGCAGATCGGGATGCTGTTCGTCTCTGACAGCCCCCTCTACCTGGACTGTGCCCAGCACTGCTTCCGGCTGTATATGGCCGCCTTCTTCCTGTACGGCCTGCATCTGGCCACCGCCTCTTTCTTTCAAGGGATCGGCCGGCCGGTACCCTCCCTTGCCATTCCCCTGGCCCGGCAGGGCGTGTTTCTGATTCCCCTGGCTATTCTGCTGTCCGGCCGGTTCGGCCTGGATGGTGCCCTGCTGGCCGCCCCCATTTCCGACGTGCTGACCTTCCTCCTGAGCTTGCTGCTGGTCCGGCGGGAGTTTGCCGTCTGGCGGCAGAGGGACTGGATAGAAACGTGAAAGTGACAAAAACGCCCCGCCTGCTTTTGGCGGGGCGTTCTTTGCAAGTCTCACTTAATTCAATGGAATTTCTGCATCGCCAAAGCGGATAGCAACGATATCCGTCACATCCAGCGGCACCGGCCAGTCAAAGCTGACATACCATCCGCCGTCCTCCATTCTGCTTCCACCGCCGCCACGGTTCTCTACTTCGGTCCCGTCGGCCAGGATCACGGTTGCGTGGAGCCGGTCCATCAGTCCGTCGCAGTAGAAGGAGGCACCTGTTGCGGTAATTTGGAGGTTCGTTAGCGTTGCAACAGCCGGGTGAGATTTTCCCCCTGTACCCTCTAAGGCGCCGCCATCTTTGCCGGTAGCCTGATCCCAGACCATGTGATTCGACAGCACTTGAACTCTGTCGATGGTGATGGTAGGAGACAGGCTCTCTGCCGCCAAAGGAATCGAGAAAGACCACTCTCCTTCACACAAAACCTCATCCTCTGCCCCGCCGGTACGGCGGCGGATCAGGTCGTTCAGATCGATCTCCAGCGCGTAATCTCCTCTGTTCAGCTGGTTACCAGTGGAGATGGTGGCGGAGAACTCCAGCAGCATCCGGGCTGCGCCCTCCCGGGTGATCCCGATACTGTCCAGACCGTACCCAGCCCCACCATGCTGGCCCCCACTGGGGTCAGGGACGATCTCCGCACGCATCCTGTCAAAGGAATACTGGGCATCTCGGTCAAAGTCCCAGCCCGTCACGTCCAGCAATGCCCAGATCTGACTGCTGCCCACGGTGATACTGTCCACAGTGACGGTCACGTCCCCGCTGGTAACGCTCTCCCCCACTTTTCGGGTCAGGCCGTCGATCACCAGGGATTGGGATTCCGTCATCGAGCTGCCGGTCTCCTCCTCCCACTTCTGCTCAAACCACCACCAGAGGGTGGGACTGGCCACTGCCAGGACCGTGCCCGCCAGCGCCAACGCTGCGGCAATCAGCCCTGCCTTGGAAATACGGTGTCTAAACGCTGCCTTCTCCTGTTTCGGCACATTGGCTACCTCCTTTCGCAGCTGCTCGGAGGCATGGATCTGCTCAAATGTCTCCCGATAGATGTTCTGCATGGCTCACTCCTCCCTCAGCTGTGCTTTCAGTTTCTCTCTGGCCCGGGCAAGCCGGGTCCGAACGGTGGAGGGCCTCAGGCCCAGCAGCTCCCCCACCTCCGCCGCTGTGTACCCTTCATAATAATAGAGATACAGCGGCAAGCGGTACTTGGCCGGTAGGGCCATGACCTCTGCATAGAGATTCTGGTGCTCCGGCGTATTGAACACCGGCTCCCGGCAGTCGTCCAGAGGCACCATCCGCCGTCTCCAGGGCGACCGCAGGGCATCCTTGCAGGCATTCACCGTCACCCGTACCAGCCAATGACGCAGCTGGTTATCATCGGGAAACGCCTGCCCGGACCGCCACAGCCGCAGCATGGCCGTCTGGGCTGCGTCCTCCGCGTCCGCCGGATTCCGGAGGCAGTTGAGCGCGATCCGGTACACCATATCCAGATGCTGCTCCGCCGCGGCGGTAAACTCTTTCTCTGTCATGGTCCGTCTCCTTGAAAAGCTTTTCACCTGTAAAACGAGAGCAGCCGCCAATTCGTCCCACGGGGAGAAAATTTTTGAAAAAAATTCCCCGTCCATTGGACGGGGAATTTCTCTCCAGTATGGAAGTTCGATTACTTCAGCTCGACCTTGGCGCCAGCCTCTTCCAGCTGAGCCTTCAGAGCCTCGGCGTCCTCCTTGGAAGCACCCTCCTTCAGGGTCTTGGGAGCGCCCTCGACAGTAGCCTTGGCCTCGGCCAGGCCCTGGCCGGTGATCTCGCGGACAACCTTAATGACCTTGATCTTGGCAGCGGCGTCGAAGCCGGTCAGGACCACGTCGAAGGAGGTCTTCTCCTCAGCGGCGGGAGCGGCAGCGCCGGCAGCGGGAGCAGCCATAGCGGCGGCGGACACGCCGAACTCCTCCTCCAGAGCGTGCACCAGCTCGCTCAGCTCCAGAACGGTCAGGCCCTTGATCTCTTCGATCATAGCGGTAACTTTCTCAGACATTGTAATAGCCTCCTAATTGTAAAATTTAAAAGTAAGAACTTGCCGCCTCAATTACTCAGCGGCGGGGGCAGCTTCCTCGGCAGCGACAGCCACGGGCTCGCCGCCCTTTTCGGCGATCTGCTTCAGGACAACAGCCAGACCGGTAATGGGAGCCAGCATAGTACCCAGGAACTGGGCGCGCAGAACGGGCAGAGCGGGGATGGAAGCCAGAGACTGGATGGTCTCCAGAGAGACGGGCTTGCCGTCCATAAAGCCGCCCTTGATCTCGAACTTGTCGTTCAGCTTCTTGGCATAGTCGCTCATGACGCGGGCGGGAGCAACTACATCCTCTTCACACAGAGCCAGAGACGTGGTGCCGTTGAGCAGATCGTCCAGCTCGTTCAGGCCGGTGTTGTTGAAGGCAAAGCGGAGCAGGGTGTTCTTGACAACGGCGTAATCGACGCCGTTCTCCCGGCACTCTCTGCGCAGCGCGGTGTCCTCCTCAACGGTGATGCCCTTGTAATCCACGAGCACGCCGGCGGAAGCTTTCTGGATCTTCTCAGTCAGCTCGGCCACGATGGCCTGCTTTTCAGATAAGACCTTTGCGTTAGGCATTCTAGTGTTCACCTCCAGGAAAATTGTCGGTGCGTTCAAAAAAAGGAACCGTCCCTGTGCGCAAAGACACAGGGACGGATAGCAAATCAAGTTTGCCGCCCTCGGCAGGATTTATGGCTCATGCCACCTGCTGTCTTTGGAACGCATCTGGTATTATATTTAATTCTCGACGATTTGTCAAGAACTAAATAACAGATTTCCCCAGATCCCACAGGACCGGGAAAAAGGCCCGAAAAAAACGGAGGTTTTTTCCGGTTCTTCCGCCTGCGGCGGAAGACGAAAACCGAATCATTTTGCCGCAACATGTGTGCGGCGAAAATTCATCGTCCCGCGCACCGGGGTGCGCACGCCAGTGACCACGTCGGGCCCCAACAAAAGCCCAGCTTTTGTCGGAAAAGGAAAAACAAACGGAGCGGTATCCGGTTTCACCACAGGCAGAAACGGATGAAGCGCAATTTGTTTTGACGCGGCGATGGGGTGTTCGGAGGAGAGCCAGCTCCCCTCCGAAAAGCCTCAGATCATCTTCGCCGTGTTCATCTTCACGCCGGGGCCCATGGTGGACGCGGCTACACAGCTGCGAATATACTGGCCCTTGGCGGAGGCAGGCTTCGCCTTCACGATGGCGCCCATCAGCGCGTTATAGTTCTCAGTCAGCTTCTCGGGGCCGAAGGACACCTTGCCGATGGGGCAGTGGATGATGTTGGTCTTGTCCAGGCGGTACTCGATCTTACCGGCCTTGACCTCCTGCACGGCCTTGGCCACGTCGGGGGTGACGGTGCCGGCCTTGGGGGAGGGCATCAGGCCCTTGGGGCCCAGGACCTTACCGAGGCGGCCCACCAGGCCCATCATGTCGGGGCTGGCAACAACCACGTCGAAGTCGAACCAGTTTTCCTTCTGGATCTTCTCCACCATATCCATCTCGCCCACGTAATCCGCGCCGGCCTCCCGGGCAGCGTCGGCCTTGTCGCCCTTGGCGAACACCAGGACCCGGACGGTCTTGCCGGTGCCGTGGGGCAGCACGATGGCGCCGCGGACCTGCTGGTCAGCGTGACGGGAGTCCACGCCCAGCTTCACATGGAGCTCAACGGTCTCGTCAAACTTGGCGCTGGCAGTCTTGCAGATCAGCGCCATGCCGTCAGCAGCGTCGTACAGCATGGTCTTGTCGATCTGCTTGGCACTTTCCTTATATTTCTTGCCTCTAAACAATGTTACTTCCTCCTCATAGTGGTTCTTCGGAAATGAATCCTCCCACTGTATGGTGCGGCCCCACGGGCCGCTCGCTGTTTGAAACGGTCTGTGAAAGCCGGGCTCAGTCGCCGACGACGACGCCCATGGACCGGCAGGTGCCGGCGATCATGCTCATGGCGGACTCCAGGCTGGCCGCATTCAGGTCCTTCATCTTGATCTCAGCAATCTTCTGGATGGAGGCCTTGGAGATGGTGGCCACCTTGGTCTTGTTGGGCACGCCGGAGCCGGACTCGATGTTGCACTCCTTCTTGATCAGGACGGCCGCGGGGGGCGTCTTGGTGATGAAGGAGAAGGAACGGTCAGCGTATACGGTGATGACAACGGGAATGATGAGACCCATGTCATTCTTGGTGCGCTCGTTGAATTCCTTCGTGAAAGCAGCGATGTTCACGCCATGCTGGCCCAGAGCGGGGCCAACCGGGGGAGCGGGAGTCGCCTTGCCTGCGGGGATCTGCAGTTTTACATAACCAGTAATCTTCTGTGCCACGGAGTAGCACCTCCTAAATCTATGAATGTGGTGGCGGCACGGGGCCGTCTTTGGCGGGGCAGTTCAGCCCCTCCCACTTTTCCGCCGGAATGTCCGGCGGGCCGGCGCCCTGGGGCGCCCGGCAGATATTCGATCAGTCCTGGACCTCGACCTGGTCCAGCTCCAGCTCCACCGGAGTCTCGCGGCCGAACATGGAGACCATCACGCTGACCCGATTCTTCTCGGGCTCGATCTCCTCCACCACGCCGGTAAAGCTGGCCAGTGGGCCGTCCACGATCTTCACATGGTCGCCCACATTGTATCTGACCACGATCTCATGCTTTTCCATGCCCATGGCCAGAACCTCCTCCTCCGTGAGGGGGATGGCTTTGTTGGCGGAGCCCACGAAGCCGGTGACGCCGCGGACGTTCCGCACCAGATGCCAGGTATCGTCAGTCATGACCATCTTGATCAGCACGTAGCCGGGGAATACCTTCCGTTCCACCTCTTTGGTGGCACCGGAGTCCGTGACCTCTGTCACCGTCTCCATGGGGACCTCGATCCGCAGGATCATGTCCTCCATTCCGCGGCCTGTGACGAACTTTTCAATGCTGGTCTTAACGGCGTTCTCGTAGCCGGAATAGGTATGCACCACATACCACTTCGCGCTCTCTGACATGTTTCTACCTCAATCAGGCGAACAGGCTGAGGATCATCTGGACAGCGGTGACCATAACAAAGTCAAAGATCCAGATGCACACGCCGATGGCCAAGGAGCACAGCAGCACGGTGCCGGTGTTTTTCATCACGGTCTTCCGGTCAGGCCAGACGACCTTCTTCAGTTCGCTTTTCATTTCGCGGAACCACTGACCGCGGCTTCTTTTCTTCTTGACTTCTTCTGCCATAACGTTTACACGCCCTTTCTCATCATTCGTGACCGTTTACTTAGTCTCGGTATGGAGCGTGTGCTTCTTGCAGAAGGGGCAGTACTTGTTGAGTTCCAGCTTGTCCGGAGTGTTCTTCTTGTTCTTCATGGTGTTGTAGTTTCTCTGCTTGCACTCGTTGCATCTCAAAGTGACCTTCACGCGCATCTAACGGCACCTCCTTATTATTGGGGCTCTCTCTCCGGCGGACCGGGAGAGTCCCGATTGCCTCCCTGCAGCTTGGCGGGCAGACCTCCATGGCTGAAAAGCGAAAAAAGCGCATGAAAAGAAAACCCTTTTTCACAGGTAAGAATGATTGTAACACAGGTCAAGGCGCCGGTCAACCTCTTTTTGAAAAAAATGTCAGGTTTTTTCCGCCTTGCGCGGCCTGCCCCGATGTGGTATCCTGTGGGCAGGCAAAACGCGCCATACCGGCGTTTATTCTTCCCTGGAAAGGAGACCACCATGCGCATCATGGCCATCGACTACGGCGACGCCCACACCGGCATCGCCATCTCCGACCCCACCGGCCTGCTGGCCGGCTTCACCACCGTCATCAACGCCTACCGCCCAGACCGGGTGACGGAACAGATCGCACTTCTGGCAAAGGAGCATGGGGTGGAACGGCTGGTGCTGGGGCATCCCATCAACATGGATGGCACCCGCGGGCCCCGCTCGGAAAAGGCCCAGGCCATGCGGCAGCTGCTGGAGGAGACCACCGGCCTGCCGGTGGTCCTGTGGGACGAGCGGCGCACCACCATCGACGCTCACCAGATCCTGATGAGCAGCGGCAAGAACGCCAAGAAGCGGAAAAAGGTGGTGGACGCTGTGGCGGCATCGCTGATTCTAGAGGGCTACCTCACCTATTTAAAAACGCACCCGGAGGGATAATGGCAAGCGGTCCCGGACGTACCAGCGTCCGGGACCGCTTGCACATGTCCCTCATTCCGCCGCCTCTTCCGCACAGGCGGGTACAAGCGCCGCGGAGGGCACCAGCAGCCGGAACAGCCGCCGCACCAGCGGACCGCAGAAAAAGATCTGCCAGAAAAACGCCATGGGAAAATTGCAGACCACCGTCTGGAGCCAGGAGGGCACCAACTCGATCCCCGGCTGCTGGAAGATCACCGTAGCCCATAGGCTCATGGCCGGACACATGACGCACACCGTCATGGCGGACCGGGCCAGAACGGCGGCAAAGGGCCACTCCCGGGGCACTGCCAGCCGTGCCGCCAGGCGGGCGGCCAGGGGTTCTCCGACAACTGTGCTGGTCAGGAAGCACAGCGCAAACATCAGCGGCAGCTCCCGCAGGGCGTTCAGGATCCCGGCGTTTGTAAGACCGCCGTTCCGCAGGCCTGTGTTGTACATCTCCATGGCCAGCACCATGAAAAAGGACATCAGCAGACCGAAGATCACTTTCTGTACAGTTGTTTTTGGCATGATGATCGAAACACTCCTTGTCCTGAGCAGAAAAAGAGGGCGCAGCCTATCGCTCCATAGACTACGCCCAGCGGACTTATTTCTATCTCAGTATTTGTTTTTCCACGATGGGATTTCCATTTTATGATAGCATCTCACGGCAGTCCGCATAATAGGCACCTCTGGAGAAAATTCTCCCTGCAAACACCGGGAGATTCCGGCAGGTTGTACAAGTCTGCCCCCGTGCCGCTTCACCCGGCTGAAGCAGCTCAGCGTTTCAGCTTCAGGAGCTTCTGGATCAGTTCGTCCCGCCGGCGGCTGAATTTGTTAAGCAGGTACGCGCCCCTTGCCACAAAAAACAGCGCGGCCAGAAGTCCCGGCTCCTGAAAGCCCAACCGGGCGAACAGGGGAACGCTGAGGGCCGCCACCGCTGCCAGGGCCACCGCCATCACAGCACCCACCCGCAGCAGAAGTCCGGCGGTGGAGACGGACTGGAAATACTGCTCCCAACGCTCTCCCTCTATATGCCCCAGCTTGTGGGCCAGCCAGAAGATACCCAGCAGCAGCGCCACAAATAACAGTCCGGCGGCCACCGTCAGCACCTGGCACAGCACTGCGTAGCCCAGCAGTCTGGTGAACGACATCCCGGCAGACCAGGCCCGGTGGAAATAGAGTCCCAGCAGCGCCGCCGCTCCGGCGCAGGTCAGCAGGCCCCACACCAAATAGAGCCTCTCCCGGTCCTGTCTGAATCGCCAAAAGCCCTTCACGCCCCCCCAGACGAGCGTCAGGGACAGCAGCGCCATCCAGGCCGGATCATCCTGGAGCAGGCAGACGGCGGAGAGCAGCTGGCTCACCAGCACCACCGCGTTTCCCGCCCGGAGTCCGGCGGCCGCCTCCACCTCCCTGTCCCGCTCATCCCGGACCAGATGCAGGTCCCGCACCTGTTTCAAATCTTCGCTTCGATCCATACGTTCTCCTTTTCCAGAGGGCCGGCGGCCTCACATCCGTTTTTCATAGTAGACCTCAGCCCCCAGCAGGGCGGCAAAAGCCCCGATGGTCACAGCGTCCAGCGTGATGGTCACCGCCAGAGCTGCCGGGATCCGGCTGATTCCATAGACCACCAGGGCCGCAAGACTCACGATCCAGCAGCCGTTAGCCACAATCCGGTAGGCCAGCCAGGCGCTTTTCCGGCTGACGGCCTGGTCCCGCTCATCCACCCGCGGGAGCCTGGACTCCCGGGACAGAGACCACCACAGATCGAAGCCGCCAGCGGCCAGCAGGAGCACCAGGGCGATCAGCCATTTCGTCTGGAATCCCGTCACCGCCAGGACCACGCCGCAAGCCACCGCCAGAGCCAGACTGAGGATCCCGGCAGCAAAATTCCGCTTATTATAAATGCGCATCTCATTTTCACCCCTTGAACTCATAGTAGAAATCGCTGGCGATCCGGGTGATCCAGCCCACGATAAACAGCACCATGCAGGGAACAGCCGTCTGGATGTAGACTTCCTGTTCACCTGACTGCCACCAACCGATGAAGCACCCGGCCAGTATGACGAAGTTCAGGCAAAACAGCACCCGGAACGTGAGGGCCCGGCTGCGGTACGTGTTGTACCGGGTGCGCTCGTCCCGGTCCTCGTCCCGGTCCTGCCGGGCCTTCTCCCGGTCCAGGCTCCGGAGAATGCCGCTGATTCCGCTGAGGACCATGAACATCGTCAGCACGGCGTCCTTCAGGTCGAACCGCTCCCAGCCCACGAACAAACAGGTGCCCGGCAGGGCCAGGCCCAGCAGCAGAGCTCCCACGCCGGCCCAAAATTTCTTTTTGTAATAAATTCTCATTGCACAGTTTCCTCCTTACGCTTCGCCGGAACCGCCGTTGCACCGGTACAGAAGGTCCCAAGTCCCGCCGTCACCACCACCGCGGCCACCGCAGCCAGACCAATCCGCTGCCGGTCCGCCAGACAGATGTACAAGATCAGCCCCACGCCCAGCATCAGTTCCAGAATTCCGCAGGCCATACGGCCCTTATGTCCATTCCTCATTTTCCCGGTCCTCCTGTTCCTTGTTCTCCGCCAGGCAGTACAGGTCCTCCACCGTGGTGCGGAACACCAGCGCCAGTCGGTACGCCAGCAGCAGGGACGGGTTGTACTGCCCCTTCTCCAGGGAGATGATGGTGCGGGAGGACACGTGGACCAGATCCGCCAGCTGCTGCTGGGTCATGCCTGCCTCGGTCCGGAGCTCCCGTACACGGTTTTTCATGGTCCCTCTCCCCTTTCTATAATTGTGAAGGTCCCTTCTCGTGAAGCGTCTTTTACATGAAGGATACTTCATATTATACACAGGCTTCCACACTTGTCAAGTCCCTGCTCCGGTTTTCTTTCCGAATGCAAAACACGGACGGAGCCGCAGCTCCGTCCGTGTTATTTCTGCTCCCAGAGATAGGGCTCAAACAGCCGCCCCAGCCGCTTCACCGCCTGGTTGGCGCCGCCGCGGATCACCACGTCTCCGCAGCCCTCCTGCGTCGTCAGCACCACGCTCCGCTCCATGCCCAGATCCTGCTTCAGCCGCTCCAGCATGGCCTCACGTGAGGCGGATCGCTCATAGATCTTCAGGTAGCTGTATCCGGGATACTCCGCCGCAGGGTAGAACCGCACCTTCACCTGTTCCAACAGGCTCGCCTCCCCCAGTGCGTCATACAGCGCCTGCATCCGCTCCGTCAGATCAATGCCCATGAGGTACACAATGGGGCAATCCTTGTAGTAGCTTCTGCTCACATAATTCCGGTAGGGGGATGTCCGCAGCTTCTCAAAGATCGCCCGCTCCGTCTCGTGGTGGAATTCCCCGTAGTAGATCATCAGGTTATCATCCAGTACACCGTTGAGAAAGCAGTGGATGCCCTGGGCCCGGAACACCGCCTCGCACCGCAGGGCCAGCTCCCTGGGCAGGACGCAGGCATGGAGATACCGCTTCTTCTCCATGTCGTACAGCGCCGCGCCGTCCATGACGATGACGGGCAGGCGGAGCCGCAGGTCCCGGGTGGCCTCCCGCACAGAGGCGGGTGTGCGCATGGTGGACAGGGTGAACTGCATCCCGTCGTCCAGCATCCGGTTCAGGCTCACCCGGCTGTACGGTGTCAGCGTCCCCTGCTCCGTCAGCAACAAGCCGTCCAGGCCGGAGACGAACAGCATATCCCGCCGCTTCCGGCGGGGCAGCTGGAAGGCGTTGACGGCGATGCCCACCGCGATGCCCACCAGCGTCTCCGACGCCCGGTACCAGGCGAAGATCCAGGGGCTGGCATCCGTCACATGGGTGACGGTGATGCTGAGGAACACGATGCCTGAGAGGGCCGCCGCATTGGAGGACTTCAGCACCACGGCGATCCACAGGTTGGGCACGGTCACCGCAGCGATGACGATGTAGCCCACCAAAGTCCCCTGGATATCCAGGGCCATCTCCAGCAGCAGCGTGGCGATGCCGAACACAGAGCCGATGGCTGTGCCCACAATCCGCTGGATGGCCATGCGCTTCGTATCTTCCGCATAGGGCTGAACGCACAGCAGCGCCGCGATGGAGGAATAGATGCGCATATCCTCCCGGTCCACGGCCATGGACACCAGCAGGCAGATCAGCACTGCCGCCGCGGTTTTGACCATCCGCATTCCGATGGGCGGTACGGTGTGGTCCGTCATAAACGACCTCCTCTCTATATCAGGGCTGATCCTGCACGGCCTCCTCCGGCGGCTCGTCCAGCTGCCAGGGACCGTGGATCAGATTCTGAAAACTGTGCATGGCGACCGCGAAATAGAATCCGTCCACAATCCACTCGTCCGTGACGAAGCAGCCGTCCACCTACCTCCGCCGGGCCACCGTGCCGTCCCACTGGTACTCAAACGCCTGCCGCTTCCGGCCGAAAGACCAGAATACCGGCACATTGCCGAAATCGTACAGGTGATGGAAGATGGGCGGAATCCCCAGTGAGGCCATGGAGGTAATGTACAGCGACCCGTGGAAGTGCGAGAGATGGGTGATGGAGCTGGGCAGGCAGCCGAAGTAGTCGCTGACCTGCAGGGCCCACACCAAGAATTTCAGCAGCAGACCCGGCACCAGATGGAACGCGCCGGCCAGCGCGCCGAAGGAGGTGTCCTCCAAGACGTTCTTTACCTCCTGGACTTTGGCATTGAACCGCTGATAGACCACGTCCGCCGTGTCCGATGGGTCGAACCGGAGCTTGATGACCGTGTCCGGGGACATCTCCTTTTTGACGGTCATGTTGACCTCGATCTCCCGGTCCCGGGCACAGGTCCGTTCGCACATAGACCGCCAGCCGCACGTGCAGCAGGCCGAAGTGCTCCATCCCCGCCGCCCGCTTCTGTGTGATATCCTGTTCTGCTCGGGCGATCTCCACTGCGTCCCGGATATAGTTCTGGGCGATGTTCCGGGTCTTCATCAGATAGGGCGACACAGCGAAGATGCAGGACAGGCTCCGAAGCAGGTGGCCGTCGTCCCGGTCCCCAAAGCGGCGGACGCACTCCCCCCCCCCTCCGCCGGATACCGGCGCCGCATAGCCAGCGAACAGTACGGCAGTACCTCCATACAGCACAAGGCGCTGGCCTCCGGCAGCCAGTCATGGACAGGCCAGCCCACTTTCTGCCGGTCCTCCACCACGATGTGGTACAGCATAGGCAGGCTGAACAGAAACCACAGCGGCACCTGGAGGGCACCCGGCCGGTGACGGCGGCGGTGCAGAGCACTGCCGCCGGCGCGTTGACGTGCGGAAGTCAATAGACCACATGCTTCGTTTTCATTGTGCCTTTATTCTACCATTCTTCCAGGATTTTGCAAGCGTATGCGGAAAAAGGCGCGCCGCGAGTCAGCGGCGCGCCCGGTCTCTCTTCACTTCAGTCTTTTACAGTACCGTCTGCATGGAACACCGGCAGCTTTTCCAGAAACTTGATGTCACTGCGCTCTGCGGCCTCACCCTCCGCCAGGACGGCCACTCGGCCGGTGACGGTGCCGCCCGCCAGGGCCACCAGCTGTTCCATGGCGTGAAGGGAACCGCCGGTGGAGATCACATCGTCCATCAGCAGGATCCGCTTGCCCCGGATCAGCTCCGCATCGTCCCGGCCCAGATACAGCCGCTGGGTTCCCGCGGTGGTGATGGAGGTGTCTTCCACGTGGATAGGATCCGGCATATATGCCTTGGGACCCTTTCGTGCGATGAAATACTTCTTCGCACCGGACTGGCGGGCCATCTCATGAATCAGGGGGATGCTCTTGGCCTCCGCCGTCAGCATGTAGTCATAGTCCTCCGCCCGGACCAGCTTCAAAAGCTCCCGGGCGCAGGCCACAGTCAGCTCCGCATCGCCGAACACGATAAACGCGCCGATGTACAGGTCATCCGTCACTTTGCAGATGGGCAGGTCCCGGCGCAGGCCCGCCACGGTCATGGGATACGTCATATCAGGTGCCTCCTCTTTCTCATTCCCTCAGGTGGATGGTGCCCGGGAGGCACCGTACATTATTATATAATCTGCGCGGGAAAAGTCAAGAAGGCTCTGTGCCGCCTGCTGACCGGGCCCAGCAGGCCCTTCCCGGAGGAACGCCCCGCTTCCTCTCCGTATCCGCTACGGTAGTCCCTCTCTTTATGAAAGCTGCTTTCACCTATATCATCGGAAAACGGGAGAGAATCGTTGCGCGGATCAGAAAATTTTTCGAGAAAAAGGGCCGGCGGGAGACCGCCGGCCCCTTGCCGCTTATTCCACAGTGATGCCCTTTTCCGCAAAGGCCGCCAGCAGGCGGTCCATGTCGGAAGGGATGGAGATGGGTTCTCCCGCGGCCTTAATGGCGTTGGCCACGTCCTTGAGGCCGTTGCCGGTGACCACACTGACCACCGTGTCATCCTTGCCGATGACGCCCTGCTCGCAGAGCTTCTTCACGCCGGCGGCGCCAGTGACGCCGGCGGGCTCTCCGAACACGCCGCAGGTCCGGCCCAGCAGCTGCTGGGCGGCCATGATCTCCTGGTCGGAGACATTCACCACGATGCCGTCCGACTCCCGGATCGCCGTCAGGGCCTTGTCCGCATTCCGGGGCACGCCCACGGCGATGGAGTCCGCCAGGGTGTTCTCCTCCATGGGCTCCCAGGGCTTGTTCTCCGCAATGGCCCGGTTGATGGGGCAGCAGCCCTCCGCCTGGGCGGAGATCAGCCGGGGCAGGCGGTCAATGAAGCCAATGGCATACAGGTCTTTCAGGCCCTTCCAGAGGCCGGCGATGGTGCAGCCGTCGCCGACGCTGATGGCGATATAGTCCGGCACCTGCCAGGAGAGCTGCTCCATGATCTCCAGGGCCACGGTCTTCTTGCCCTCGGAGAGGTAGGGGTTGATGGCGGCGTTGCGGTTGTACCAGCCCCAGCGGTCAATGGCTTGCTTGGACAGTTCAAAGGTCTCCTCATAGCTGCCCTGGACGGAGATGACGGTGGCGCCAAAGGTCATCAGCTGGGCCACCTTGCCCTTGGGAGCCCGGGAGGGGACGAAGATGTAGGTCTTGAGGCCTGCCGCCGCGGCGTTGCCCGCGAGAGAGCTGGCGGCATTGCCGGTGGAGGAGCAGGCGATCACCTTCGCCCCCGCCTCCCGGGCCTTGGCCACCGCCATGGCGCTGGCCCGGTCCTTCAGACTGGCGGTGGGGTTCTGGCCGTCGTCCTTTACCCACAGGCGCTTCAGGCCCAGCTGCTCCGCCAGGCGGGGCTCCTCGTACAGGGGACTCCAGCCCACCCGCAGGGGGGTGTTGGGCGTGTCCTCCTCCACAGGCAGCAGCTCCCGGTAGCGCCACATGGTATGGTCCTGTCGGGCCGCCAGCTTTTCCTTCGTCAGCCGGGTCCTGATGTAGTCATAATCGTAGACGATGTCCAGAATGCCGCCGCATTCGCAGTTGGTCAGATCCGGCACAGCGTCGTAGGTCTTGCCGCACTTGACGCATTTGCCGTACAGAACGTGTTTCATAGCGTTACTCCTCTTTTGACGTTTCCTCCTCCAGAAGATTCTCAAGAGCCACCCGGGTAGCTTCGATCACAAAGGCGGAAAACGTACATTCTGTTCCACGAATCGCCTCCTCTACCGCGTCAATAACGCTGTTGGGGAAACGAATCGTTTTGTTCGTTGTTGATTCTGGTTTAGGAATTTTGAATTTCCGCATAGCACACCTCGCCATATTTTTATATGACGAATCGTATTGCGTTATGCGCACGTTTATAATATTGCATATTGCATTACAATTTATAGTGCAATATAATACATATTATGGAGGTGGCGGATATGGAACGCGAAAATTTCCCCCAATATTATACGATTTTGTTCAACGGCATCGCCGACGCTCTGAAGGCCCTGGACCAGCAGGAGACCAGCCGGGCCTGGGATATTCTGGTCCGCATTCAGCAGGAGGCTGAGGATGCCTATATCCGCGCGGAGGAGACATAAATAAGCAGGGCGGGGCGGTTGCCCCGCCCTGCGGCGTTTTACAGGTCTTTCAGCAGCCCGGTGGCCTCGTTGAAAGCGTTGATCAGGTCGTCCAGGTCCTTGGCCTGCGCGTGGACGGTGTCCCAGGTGCCCTCCGTGTCGTACCACAGAGCGTTCAGCTCCTCCACGGTCTTGCCCTGCTGCTCCACCCAGGTGTAATACTTCAGGTTGTGGACCCGCTTGCGGTCCGCATAGGTCAGCTCCTGCATGTTGTCCAGCTTCAGCCCCAGCATGTGGAGTGCATGGTCCATGGCCGCCTCATGGGCATTGTAGGCGCCATACTGGTCGTTCAGCTCCTGGATGCGGCTGCCGTACATGACGGCGGAGTCGGTGAGGACGGTGCCCACCACATCCCGCTCGGTGAACTCATAGTATTTCGCCATCTTGATGCAGCACAGCACGTTGGCGATGCCGGAGATGCCCAGCCAGGTGAGCTTCTCGATCAGCTCGTCGTCCAGGTGCAGCTCGTTCTTCAAATACGCCTGGCCCTCAGGGGTGTTGAACAGGCGCAGCAGCCGCTGGCTGTCCTCATCGTCGATGTCGATGACCATGTCGGTGTTCTTCACGTTGTGGATCCAGGGGATGTGCTTATCGCCGATGCCCTCGATCCGGTGGCCGCCGAAGCCGTTTTCCAGAATGGTAGGGCACTGGAGGGCCTCGCCCACCGCCAGCTTCAGATGGGGATACTTTTCCTTCAGCAGATCACCGGCGCTCATGGTACCGGCGGAGCCGGAGGTGAAAGCCGCGCCGGCGAACCGGTCACCGGGGCGCTTGATGGCCTCGTACACATCCGCCAGGGCGTTGCCGGTGACATTGTAGTGCCACAGGGGGTTGCCCATCTCCTCGAACTGGTTGAAGATCATGTACTGGGGATCCTGCTTCAGCTCGTTGGTCTTGTCGAAGATCTCCTTCACGTTGGACTCGCAACCGGGGGTGGCGATGACCTCGGCGCCGATCTCATGGAGCCAGTCAAACCGCTCCTGGCTCATCTCCGCCGGCAGGATGGCCACGCCCTGGGCGCCCAGCAGCCGGGAGTTGAAGGCGCCGCCGCGGCAGTAGTTGCCGGTGGAGGGCCACACGGCCTTGTGCCTGTTCACGTCGAACTGGCCGGTCACCAGACGGGGGGCCAGGCAGCCGAAGGAGGCGCCCACCTTGTGGCAGCCGGTGGGGAACCACTTGCCCACCATGGCCACGATCCGGCAGGGGACGCCGGTGAGCGCCGGGGGAAGCTCGATGTAGTTGGGCACCGCCTGGAACAGTCCGCCGCTCTCCTTGGCCTCATTCTTCCAGGTGATGCGGAACAGGTTCAGGGGATCCACATCCCAGAGGCCCACGGTCTTCAGCCGCTCCCGGATCTTCTCCGGGATGGTCTCCGGGTGCTGCATCTGGGCGATGGTGGGGATGATGATGCGATTTTCCTTCGCCTTGCGGAGATTGTGCTCCAGGCCCGTCTTGTTGATGGTCAGATCAATCATACTTACTTGCCCTCCTGTTGTTTTGTGTCGATATAGGAATACAAAGTGTACTTGGAGATGCCGAAATACTTGGCGATCTTGTCGCCGGACTTGGTCACCAAAAACGCGCCGTTCTGATTCAGGAAGCGGATGGCCCGCACCTTGTCCTCCTTGTTCATCAGGGCCACGGGCTTGCCCACCAGGGACACCGACTGCTGGATCAGCTCCTCCAACAGATCATTGACGTTGACGATTTTCTCCGGTTCCTCCTGCTGGGGTTCGCCGGTGGAGATCAGATCGTGGACCGCGCTCTCCACCATCAGCAGCTTGGAGATGTCGTAGTTGATGGCCAGAATGGCGGAGACCTTGCCCTTGCTGTTACGGATATAGACTGTGGAGGATTTGAGGATCTTGCCGTCCGGCGTCCGGGTCAGGTAGGCCAAATGGTCCCGAGGCGCCGGGTCATTGGTGGTCAGCTGCTCCACCACGACATAGGAGGCCCCGTCCCCCACCTTGCGGCCTGTGACATGGCCGTTGACAATATAGACAATGGGGTGTTCCGCATTCTGCGCGGACAAATCGTGAATCACAACCTCACAGTTTGGCCCGAACTGGGCCGCCAAGGCATCTGCAATCTGCTTGAGCATCTCCAGCCGGTTGCTCTCCAAGGGGATCACCTTCTCACTTTCCAGAGCGATATTCATATCTGCATCATACCAGCATCCAGCCGAGATTGCAATGTTTTAGCAAATATTTTTTTAGGTCTGCGAAAAAAGTGTTTGATCTCCGCCGGTCCCAAAAATCAGGCGGCATCCACGTCGTTTGCGGATGCCGCCTGATGCTCTGTCCACAGCTTTCTGCGCTTGGAAGCGGCCTGTCAACGCCCAAGCGCCGCCCGACAGTCAATCCTTCCCGACATACTCAAGGGGCTGGGAGACCGGCTTGGTCTTGCTGATGTATTTGCTCTCATAATCCCGGTAAATCCTCATGAACACACCGGACAGGGCCAGCAGTGCGATGGCGTTGGGGATGCACCAGAAGCCCGAGACAATATCCACAATGGTCCAAATCACCTGGGGCGTCTTCCCCAGAGCCAGGAAACCGGGAACCAGCCACAGGATGCGGATGGCGTACTTGAACACCTTGGACTGCTTTCCCTTGGGAAACAAATAGAAGAACGCGGATTCATAATTGATCTCCCACCCCACCATAGTGGAGAATGCGAACAACGCCAGAGGAATGGTGACCAGGAGCTTGCCGACCGTGCTGCCGTACGCTGTGGAAAAGGCGGCCATGGTCAGCGCCTCCGCCTCCAGGCCGGACTGCCAGATTTCAGGGCCCGCGCAGAGAATTCCGAGGGCTGTCATCGTGCATACCACCAGCGTATCCACAAATACCTCAAAGCAGCCGTACATCCCCTCCTTAAAGGGGTGATCGGTGATGGCGGTCGCATGGGTGATGGGCGATGAGCCGCAGCCCGCTTCGTTGGAGAAGGTCCCGCGGGCGGCGCCCTGCCGCAGCGCCAGCGCAACTGTGGAGCCCGCCAAACCGCCCACAGCGGGCATGGGTGCAAACGCATAGCGGAAAATCGCCGCAAAGGCGGCGGGCACATGTTCCAGATTTATGATGATCACGCCCAGCACTCCCACCACATAGATGAGGCACATGGCGGGGGTCAGCTTCTCGCAGAAGCCGCCGATGGACTTGACGCCGCCCAGCAGAACCACGCCGCAGATGACGGCCGCCGCCACGGTGGTAATCCATGCGGGAATTCCCAGGCTGTTCTGCACAGCGGTGGACATGGTATAGGGCTGGGCGAACGCAGCGGTTCCCAGGCCGCCCAAAATGATAGTGACAGAGAAAATGACGGCCAGGGGTTTCCACTTTCTGCCCATTCCCCGCTCAATGTAGTACATGGGGCCGCCATAATAAACGCCGTCCTCTCCCTTGACACGGTAGTACTGGCCCAGCGTAACCTCAACGCATTTCGTCAGCATTCCCAGCAGGGCGACGACCCACATCCAGAACACGGCGCCGGGGCCGCCCACCACCATGGCGGTGGCCACGCCTGCGATGTTCGCCGTTCCTACGCAGCCGGCCAGCGCGGAGCTCACCGCCTGCAGCGGCGTCAGCGTTCCTTCCTTCCCTTTTGCGCCACCGCCTTTTTTAAACATCTCGCCGGCAGTATTCTTTAAAATATAGCCGAACTTGCGAAACTGGAAAAATTTTGTCTTACATCCAAACAGCAGCCCAACGGCGGCCAGGAGGATCAGGACTGGAGCACCCCACAGAAAGCTGGAGATTGATTTCAAAATCTGTTCCATACGGTCCATTCTCCTTATCAATAATAATCAGATTTACTCCAATGCTATAACCATTCCTTTTAAATTCGTGATTTCTAGTCCGCGCTCTACTGTGTCAGCTCCCGGAGGATGCTGGCGAAGCCTCTGCATGCCTTTGTCAGCTGCTCAATTTCAATGTATTCATCCCGCACATGGGCCAGGCTCTCCAAAGAGGGGCCGTAGCCGATGCAGGGAATCCCGGCCTCGCCACAGAAGTGGCTGCCGTTTGTGCAGAAAGAGAAGTGAGAGATCGGCGCCTCGATTCCCGCTTTCTTCAGACCGGCCAGCGCCTTCTGCACATATTCATTGTCCTCATCAATGAGCCACGCCGGGAAATACCGCTTCGCGGCGATGGCCTCCCCGGTCCAGCAGACCTCCTTCCCCTCTGCCAGATAGGTCCGCGCCTTCAAGCCGGGGATCTTTTCCCTGGCGCGGGCGATTGCCTCCTCCACCTGGCCGAGAATCACGGCCTCGTTCTCCCCTGTCAGGGTCCGCCGGTCGAAGGTGGCCCGGCAGAGGGCCGGGACCACCGAGGCGCCCGGATATGGGGACGAGATGATGTCTGTCAGCTCCAGAATCCCTTTTCCCAGAATGGGGTGCTCGTTGGGGATGATCCGGCGGATCTCCTCGATCACAGCCATCATGTGGTAGACCGCATTAACGCCCTTGTCCGGATTCGAGGAATGGCAGCTCACCCCCTCTGTTTCCACAACCACCTCCGCGCGCCCTCTCTGGCCGATCTTGACAGTGGTGGACGTCGCTTCGCCAATGATGACAAAGTCCGGCTTCGCCAGCCGGGTAATCTCCCGGGAGGAGACCCCCTCAAAACACTCCTCATGAACGGTGCAGGACACGCAAATCTCTCCGGCAAAGTCGCGGCCGCTGTCCTCGGCAAAGTGGGCAACCGCAGAGATCATGGCCGTCACGCTACCCTTCATATCCGATGTGCCCCGGCCGTAAATCCGCCCCTGGTCGATTTCGCCGCCAAAGGGGTCATGGGTCCACTCGTCGGCGTCGATCACATCCACATTGTCAATGTGCCCATCCAGAAGGATGGTCTTTCCCGGTCGGCGGCCCCGCATCCGGCCCAGTACGCTGCCGTACCTGTCGATGAGCACCTCGTCGAAACCATACTCTTCCATCTTGCGCTTCATCAGCTGGGCCACTTCCCGTTCCTGCCCGGAGGGACTGGGGATTCGAACAGCCTGTTGGCAAAACGCAATCAGCCGCTGGTCTCTGTCCATGTCTCTGCTCCTTTCTCAACCTCTGTCATACTTTATATGCAATATGTAATATATCGCATATTCATTATGAACCGCACTCTTGTGGAAGTCAACGAAAGCCCGGCCTCTCCAAAGGATTTCTACGGAACGTACCAGAGGCCGGATACAATTTTATGGAATTCGCCCAGAAAACATCGAGAGGACCCGGATTCTCTCCGCGTCCTCTCTCTTGCTCTCCCTTCCCATCTTTACTTTGTCAGAACATCCTGTCCGGATTCCCCGCCGACTCCATGGATCATGCCCGCAACATCCCGCAGGCTGTTTTCCATGGAGCAGAGCCAGTGGCTCCGCATCAGCTCCTTCGCGCGGGCGCTGTCCCGGGCCTGGATGGTCTGAAGGATTTCCCCATGCTGGGAAACGGAAATCTTTCGCAGCCGGTCACAGTGGAAATAATGGTATTTGATCCGCTGGATATGGAGGATCATGGTGTGGGAAAATTCCTCCACATACTCGTTGTGTGCCCCGCGGACAATCGCGTCATGGAAGAGGCTGTCCTGCGTGATCGCATCGGTGCCGTCATTACGGCCACAGGCATCCACAAAGGCGGCGTGAATCCGCTCCAGCTGCTCCAGTTCCCGGTCCGTGAGGCTGCCGCAGGCCAGCTCTGCCGCCAGACCCTGCAGCTCCGCCAGCGTTCGGTAGCATTTTTCAATATCCGCAGGGTCAATATCCGCCACCACCGTAGCCCGGCCCGGCACCACATAGACGAGCTTCTGTCCCTCCAGGATCTGAATGGCCTCCCGCACCGGGGTCCGGCTGACATTGAATCGCTTCGCAAGCTCGGAATCAACGATCTTTTCTCCCGGCTTCAGCACACCCGTGATGATCCAGCTGCATACCACTTGATAAATGCTGCTCTTTGCGGAAACTCTCCGCAGGTTTTCCACGTTTTCCGGTATCGGCATAAGCTCTCCCCATCCCAAATCTGCTGTTCTTTTTACTCTACCATTATATATCACAAGCCCTTTGGTTTTGCAATCATTTCGGCCGGACGGCGCATTCCGCACCGGAGATTCAAAAAAATTTTTAGGTTTTCTCATTTTTTGTTTGACATCCTGTTTTCTTATGCTATGATAGGGATAGGTAAGCCAATCCGTGATGTGGAAATGACGGGATTCCAAACATTGATATGGAGGTCAGCGATATGGATTTTGAAGCGATCAAAGCGGCGGCCCAAGGCTATCAGGCCGACATGACCCGGTTCCTGCGAGAGATGATCTCTCACCCCAGCGAGAGCTGTGAGGAGAAGGAGGTTGTCCACTGCATCAAGGCGGAGATGGAGAAGCTGGGCTATGACAAGGTGGAGATCGACGGCCTGGGCAACGTCATCGGCTGGATGGGCGACGGCGACAAGATCATCGCCTTCGACTCCCACATCGACACCGTGGGCATCGGCAACATCAACAACTGGGAGGCCGACCCCTATCAGGGCTATGAGGACGACGCCGTCATCTTCGGCCGGGGCGGCAGCGATCAGGAGGGCGGCATGGCCTCCGCCGTGTACGGCGCCAAGATCATGAAGGATCTGGGCCTGATCCCCGCCGGCTACAAGATCATGGTGGTGGGTTCCGTCCAGGAAGAGGACTGCGACGGCATGTGCTGGCAGTACATCGTCAACAAGGACTTCCAGGGTCAGGAGGACGCCCGCAGCAAGATCGAGTTCGTGGTGTCTACCGAACCCACCGACGGCGGCATCTACCGGGGCCACCGGGGCCGCATGGAGATCCGGGTGGACGTCAAGGGCGTCAGCTGCCACGGCAGCGCGCCGGAGCGGGGCGACAACGCCATCTACAAGATGGCCGACATCCTCCAGGATGTCCGGGCCCTGAACGAGAGCGGCGACGGCCCCTCCAACCGGGTGAAGGGCCTGGTGAAGATGCTGAATCCGGAATTCAATCCGGAGCACTACGAGGACGCCCAGTTCCTGGGCCGGGGCACCTGCACCGTCAGCCAGATCTTCTACACCTCTCCCTCCCGCTGCGCTGTGGCGGACAGCTGCGCCATCTCCATCGACCGGCGCATGACCGCCGGCGAGACCTGGGACTCCTGCCTGGAGGAGATCCGGCAGCTGCCCGCCGTCCAGAAGTACGGAGACGATGTGAAGGTCAGCATGTACATGTATGACCGGCCCGCCTGGACCGGCGAGGTCTATGAGACGGAGTGCTTCTTCCCCACCTGGATCAACAAGGAGAGCGCCGCCCATGTCCAGGCGCTGGTGGACGCTCACCATGCCCTGTGGGGCGACAAGCGCATCGGCCATGCCGACGCGGACCAGAAGCGGGACGCCATGCACCTGCGGGAGGGCCGTCCCCTCACCGACAAGTGGACCTTCTCCACCAACTGCGTGTCCATCCAGGGCCGATATGGCATCCCCTGCGTGGGCTTTGGCCCCGGCGCCGAGTCCCAGGCCCATGCCCCCAATGAGATCACCTGGAAGCAGGATCTGGTGACCTGTGCCGCCCTGTACGCCGCAGTACCCGGCCTGTACAAGCCCGAGAACAAGACCGCTGACGTCACCGAGTTCCGGCAGAGCCTCACGGATAACGATATCCGGTGAGCTTCGAAGGGGGGCTGGGTCAAGGCATTTTCGCCACGTACACGCCGCGGCGAAAATGATTCGATTTGCTTGATTTGCCGGAGGCAAATCAACTGGGAAAAACCTGGGTTTTTCCCTAGACCCTTTTCCTGGTTTTTCCTTTCGCTGCGGCGGAGCCGCCATACATCTACAATTTCACATATTACAAGGAGTGCTGAATATGTCCAAGACCATCGAGCTGGCCAAGCATCTGGAAAAGCTGCACATCAACAACATGTACAAGTCCGACTTCTACTGGACCTGGGACAAGACCGACGAGGAGCTGGAGGCCATCTTCACCGTGGCCGACGCCCTGCGGGACCTGCGGGAGCGGAACAAGTCCACCCGGATCTTTGACTCCGGCCTGGGCATCTCCATCTTCCGGGACAACTCCACCCGCACCCGGTTCTCCTTCGCCTCCGCCTGCAACCTGCTGGGTCTGACCGTCCAGGACCTGGACGAGAAGAAGAGCCAGATCGCCCACGGCGAGACCGTCCGCGAGACCGCCAACATGGTCTCCTTCATGGCCGACGTCATCGGTATCCGGGACGACATGTTCATCGGCGAGGGCCACAAGTACCAGAAGACCTTCATGGATGCCGTGAAGGAGGGCTACCGGGACGGCATTCTGGAACAGCAGCCCACCCTGGTGAACCTGCAGTGCGACGTGGACCACCCCACCCAGTGCATGGCGGACATGCTGCACATCATCCATGAGTTCGGCGGTGTGGAGAACCTGAAGGGCAAGAAGATCGCCATGACCTGGGCTTACTCCCCCAGCTACGGCAAGCCCCTGTCCGTGCCTCAGGGCGTCATCGGCCTGATGACCCGGTTCGGCATGGACGTGGTGCTGGCCCATCCCGAGGGCTATGATGTGATGCCCGAGGTGGAGGAGATCGCCAAGAAGAACGCGGCGGCCACCGGCGGCTCCTACAAGAAGGTCTCCACCATGGAGGAGGCCTTCGACGGCGCGGATATCGTCTATCCCAAGAGCTGGGCGCCCTTTGCCGCCATGGAACAGCGGACCAAGCTGTATCAGGCCGGTGACCAGGCGGGCATCGACGCTCTGGAGAAGCAGCTGCTGGCCCAGAACGCCCAGCACAAGGACTGGACCTGCTCCGAAGAGATGATGAAGCGGACGAAGAACGGCAAGGCCCTGTACCTGCACTGCCTGCCCGCCGATATCACCGGCCTCAGCTGCCCGGAGGGCGAGGTGGACAACTCCGTGTTCGACCGGTACCTGGTGCCCCTGTACAAGGAGGCCAGCTACAAGCCCTACATCATCGCGGCCATGATCCTGATGAGCAAAGTGAAGGACCCGGTCTCCGCGCTGATGGCCCTGGACCAGGGCAGCAAGCGGAAGCTGTTCTGATCGTTCTAAAAATTTCAAGTTTTGGCGGGAATAGCGCGGGCGTTCCCGCCAAAACTATCTGATAGGTTCGACCACTATCATTTGTGAAGAAGGGATACACCAACTATGGGCAAACGTATCGTTATCGCCTTGGGCGGCAACGCCCTGGGCAACAACCTGCCGGAGCAGATGGTCGCTGTGAAGCACACCGCCAAGGCCATCGTGGACCTGATTCAGGAGGGCCATCAGGTGGTGGTGGCCCACGGCAACGGCCCCCAGGTAGGCATGATCAACATCGCCATGACCACCCTCTCCCGGGAGGATCACAGCCATCCCATCGCCCCCATGTCCGTCTGCACTGCCATGAGCCAGGGGTATATCGGCTATGACCTGCAGAACTCCCTGCGGGAGGAACTGCTGAACCGCGGCATCCAAAAGCCCGTGGCCACCGTCCTCACCCAGGTGGAGGTAGACCCGGCGGATCCGGCTTTCCAGAATCCCTCCAAGCCCATCGGTACCTTTATGACTGAGGAGGAGGCGGAGGAGATGCGCCGCCGGGGCAACTGCGTCATGGAGGACGCAGGCCGGGGCTGGCGCCGCTGCGTGGCCTCTCCCAAACCCAAAGCCATTGTGGAGATCGAGACCATCCGTACGCTGATGGAGGCGGGCCAGGTAGTCATTGGCTGCGGCGGAGGCGGTATCCCCGTCTACCGGACGGAGGGCAACCACCTGAAGGGCGCAGGCGCCGTCATCGACAAGGATTTCGCCTCCGAGCTGCTGGCGGAGAGCCTGGACGCGGACGCCCTCATCATCCTCACCGCCGTGGAGAAGGTGGCCATCAACTTCGGCAAGCCGGATCAGAAGTGGCTGGATCACCTGACGCCGGAGGAGGCCCGGCAGTACGAGGCGGAAGGCCAGTTCGCCCCCGGCTCCATGCTGCCCAAGGTCCAGGCTGCCGTGAAGTTCGCCGCGTCCAAGCCCGGCCGCACAGCCCTCATCACCCTGCTGGAGAAGGCCAAGGACGGCATCGCCGGAAAAACCGGCACCGCCGTCTCCATGTAAGATCCAAAAAAGGTCAATCTGTCAATTTTCTACAAGGAGAGCGAAAAAAACGCTCTCCTTGTTTGTCTTTTTCGTCTTATTATTGTGCACACTGCCAAAGGTCGACCTATTTAGGTCGGTATTTTTTTGGTCTATCCGCCTAAAAAAAGTAAAAATCCGGTTGAATTTTTCCGTTTGACCCTGTATGATGGCAATAGAGAGGGGAAACACCCCGCTTTGTCCCTTGCAGTGATCCACCCAATTTTATTTTAAGGAGGAAAGTAGAATGAAGAAGTTCCTTGCACTGCTGCTGACGCTGGTCATGGCGCTCAGCCTGGCGGCCTGCGGCGGCTCCGACGAGGAGAGCACCGGCAGCCCCGCCGAAGACCCCGCCGCCAATGAGGAATCCAGCGGCAGCGCCGCGGATGTCAAGATCGGTTTGATCTGCGTCCACGACATCAACTCCGGTTATGACGCGGCCCATATCGAGGGCCTGACTGCCGCCTGTGAAGAGTTAGGTATTGATGCCAATTCTCAGGTTATTTTCCGCTACAACATCGCGGAGGATGAAAACTGCTATGACGCCGCCGTGGATCTGGCGGAAGAGGGCTGCAATATCATCTTCTCTGACTCCTATGGCCACCAGAGCTACATGCTGGATGCCGCCGAGGATTATCCCGACGTTACCTTCGTCTCCTGCACCGGCGACATGGCCGCCACCTCCGGTCTGGACAACTACAAGAACCTGTTCCCCTATACATATGAGTCCCGCTACGTCTCCGGCGTGGTGGCCGGCATGAAGCTGAAAGAGCTGATGGACGCCGGCACCGTCACCGATCCCAAGGTGGGCTATGTGGGTGCCTATCCCTATGCCGAGGTGGTTTGTGGCTACACCGCTTTCCTGCTGGGCATCCAGACCCAGGTTCCCGAGGCCTACATGGAGGTCCAGTACACCAACTCCTGGTATGATCCCGTGGCTGAGGGCGAGGCCGCCAATGCCTTGATGGCCCGCGGCTGCGTCATCATCGGCCAGCACGCCGACTCCACCGGTGCCCCCTCCGCCGTCCAGGCGCAGAAGGATGCCGGCTCTGTGGTCTACTCTGTGGGCTACAACATTGATATGCTGGAAGTGGCGCCCACCGCCGCTCTGACCTCTTCCCAGAACAACTGGTCCGTCCTGTACCGGGACACCCTGGAGAAGTTCATCGCCGGCGAGGAAGTGCCCGTGGACTATGCCGTGGGCATCAGTGAGGACGCTGTGATGATCTCCAAGCTGGGGCCTGAGTGCGCCGAGGGCACCCAGGAGGCCGTGGACGCCGCTTGGTCCAGCATCAAGGACGGCAGCCTGAAGGTGTTCGACACCTCCAAGTTCACCTGCCAGCCCGCTGCCGACGGGTCCTATCAGGTGGACGCCGACGGTCATGTGACATCTGCGTTCGGTCTGGACAGCGACGGCGACTTTGTCAACGACACCGGCGAGGCCATCGTGGACGGCGCCTTCCAGGAGTCCGTGCTGCGCTCCGCTCCGTACTTCTCCCTGCGGATCGACGGCATCACTGAGCTGAACAACAACTAAATATCCAACGAAAGGGGCTGCCCTTTGGCAGCCCCTTTCTCTCAAATCGCTCCATCCCCTCCGCGGCATCGGCCGCCGGGGTCTTTTTTCCCTTTTCTTTTCCCTCCGGAGGCCCGCGCCGCAGGCATGTGCCTGCGGCCATGGCGCGGAACCGACACTAAAAGAAAGGATGATCTGTTTGGAACATACCACTGCCATTGAACTGCGGCACATCACAAAGCGGTTCGGCAAGGTGGTTGCCAACGACGATATCTCCCTGGAGATCAGGCGGGGCGAAATCCTCTCCCTGCTGGGGGAGAACGGCAGCGGCAAGACCACGCTGATGAATATGCTGGCCGGCATCTACTTCCCGGACGAAGGGAAGATCCTGGTGAACGGCGAGCCCACCACCATTGCCTCCCCCAAGGACGCCTTTGCCTGCGGCATCGGCATGATCCACCAGCACTTCAAGCTGGTGGACGTGTTCTCCGCAGCGGAAAACATCGTCCTGGGGCTGGACGGAGAGCGCAAGCTGGATCTGAAGGCCGCCTCCGCCAAAATCCTGGAGATCAGTGAGAAATATGGTTTTTCCATTGATCCCAACAAGAAGATCTACGACATGTCCGTGTCGGAGAAGCAGACGGTGGAGATCATCAAGGTCCTCTACCGGGGCGCAGACATCCTGATCCTGGATGAGCCCACCGCCGTGCTGACCCCCCAGGAGACGGACCGGCTCTTCGATGTCATGCGGAATATGAAGGCAGACGGCAAGGCCCTGGTCATCATCACCCACAAGCTCCACGAGGTCATGGACGTGTCCGACCGGGTGGCGGTGCTCCGCAAGGGCCGCTATATCGGGGACGTGGCCACCTGCGACACTTCTCCCCAGAAGCTGACGGACATGATGGTGGGCCATGCGGTAACGCTGAACATCGACCGTCCCCTGGTGGAGGACCGCAACCTGCGGCTGGAGGTGAAGGATCTGACGGTCCTGACTCCCGACAGCATCAAGGCTCTGGACCATGTCTCCTTCGACGCCTACGGCGGGGAGATTCTGGGCATTGCCGGCATCTCCGGCAGCGGCCAGAAGGAACTGCTGGAGGCCATCGCCGGCCTGCGGGTTACCCAGCCCGGGTCCCACGTCATCTATCATCCCCCCGCCCCCGACGAACCCATCGCCGGTCAGCATGTGCCGGTGGACAAGGGCGGTGAGGAGCTGCTGGGCAAGAATCCCCGGCAGATCCACGACATCGGCGTGTCCATGGCCTTTGTGCCGGAGGACCGGCTAGGCATGGGACTGGTGGGTTCCATGGGCATGGCGGACAACATGATGCTCAAGACCTACCGTTCCGGCCGGGGACCCCTGCTGGACCGCAAGCCGCCCCGCCAGCTGGCGGAGCGGGTGAAGGAGGAACTGGATGTGCTGACCCCCAGCATCAACACGCCGGTCCGCCGGCTCTCCGGCGGCAACGTGCAGAAGGTGCTGGTGGGACGTGAGATCGCCCAGAATCCCTCGGTGCTGATGACCGCCTACGCGGTGCGGGGCCTGGACATCAACACCTCCTACACCATCTACAACCTGCTGACGGCGCAGAAGCTGAAAGGCGTGGCCGTCATCTATGTGGGCGAGGACCTGGACGTGCTGCTGGAGCTGTGCGACCGGATCCTGGTGCTCTGCGGCGGCCAGGTCAGCGGTATTGTGGACGGCCGCACCACCACCAAAGAGGAAGTGGGCCTGCTGATGACCCGCTTTGTAAAGGAGGCGAAGGAGGCATGACACAGGGTAAGACCCACAGGGAGCCTCTGCTCCGCATCGCCAAGCGGGACGGCATCGCCCGCCCCAAGGCATGGGCCATCCGGATCATCGCGGTGCTGCTGTCCCTGGTCGTGAGCGGCATCTTCATCTTCGCCGTCACCAAGCTGAACCCCTTCCAGGTGTACGAGGGCATCTTTGACGGCGCCTTCGGCACCCCCCGGCGCAGCTGGGTTACTGTCCGGGACGCCATGATGCTGCTGTGCATCGGCGTGGGGCTGGCCCCCGCCTTCAAGATGCGCTTCTGGAACATCGGCGCCGAGGGACAGATCCTCATCGGCGGCATCGTCACCGCCGGGTTTATGCGGGCCTTCGGCGGCGATATCTCCACCCCCCTGCTGCTGGTCATCATGGCGGTGGTCAGCCTGCTGGCTGGTGCGGCGTGGGGCATGGTGCCCGCCACCTTCAAGGCTGTGTGGAACACCAATGAAACGCTGTTCACCCTGATGATGAACTACGTGGCCATCCAGCTCACCAGCTACTTTGTGGCCCTGTGGGAAAATCCCGTGGGCTCCAATACCGTGGGCGTCATCAACCAGCGGACCAAGGACGGCTGGTTCCCGGAGCTGTTCGGCCAGGAATACGGCCTGAACGTTGTCCTGGTGCTGCTGCTGACGGTGGGGATGTTCCTGTACCTGAAATATTCCAAGCAGGGATATGAGATCTCCGTGGTGGGCGACAGTGAGAACACCGCCCGGTACGCCGGCATCAACGTGAAGAAGGTCACCATCCGCACCATGGCTATCTCCGGCGCCATCTGCGGTCTGGCAGGCTTCATCGCCGTGGCCGGCGCCAGCCACACCATCTCCACCTCCACCGCCGGCGGACGTGGCTTCACCGCCATCATCGTGGCCTGGCTGGCTCAGTTCAACACCTTTGTGATGATCCTGATCTCCTTCCTGCTGGTGTTTCTGCAGAAGGGCGCCATTCAGATCGCCTCCCAGTTCAACCTGAATGACTACGCCTCCAATATCATTACGGGCATCATCCTGTTCTTCATTCTGGGCAGCGAATTTTTCATCAACTACCGCATCATCCTGCGGGGCGGAAAGGAGGGGGCCAAATGAGCGTCGACCAAATTGTTCAGCTGATTCAGTCTGCTATCCAGTTCGGCACCGTCATTCTGTTCGGCGCCATGGGCGAGATCCTGACAGAGAAATCCGGCAACCTGAACCTGGGCGTCCCCGGGATCATGTATCTGGGCGGTATTGCGGGACTGGCGGCCTCCTTCTTCTATGAGTTCAACAATCCCGATCCCTCCGGTTTCGTGTGTCTGGTGATCTCTCTGCTGGCGGCGTTCGCCGCCTCCGCCCTGGGCGGTCTGCTGTACAGTTTCCTGACCATCACCCTCCGGGCCAACCAGAACGTCACCGGTCTGACGCTGACCATCTTCGGCGGCGGTGTGGCCAACTTCTTTGGCGGCACCCTGAACTCCATGGCCGGCGGCGTGGGCCAGATCTCCGTAGCCGCCACCAGCGCCGTGTACCGGGCCACCATCCCCGGCCTGTCGGACCTGGGGCTTCCTGGGCGGCTGCTGTTCAGCTATGGCTTCATGGTATATCTGGCCATTGTGCTGGCCGTGGTGCTGCAGCTGTTCCTCAACCGCACCCGGCCGGGCCTGAACCTGCGGTCCGTGGGTGAGAATCCTGCCACGGCCGATGCGGCGGGCATCAACGTCTCCCGCAACAAGTACCTGGCCACCTGCGTGGGCGCCGGTGTCTCCGGTCTCGGCGGCCTGTACTACACCATGGACTACATCAAGGGCACCTGGGCCAACGACGGCACCATCGAGTCCCTGGGCTGGTTGGCCGTGGCGCTGGTGATCTTCGCCACCTGGCGGACAGTCAACGCTATCTGGGGCTCCTACCTGTTCGGCCTGCTGTTCTGGGTGTACCTCATCATCCCCGGCCTGGGCCGGCGGGACACGTACCTCTTCAACATGCTGCCGTATCTCGTGACCATCGCGGTGCTGATTTTTGTCTCCCTGCGGAACAAGAAGGAGAATCAGCCCCCCGCCAGCCTGGGTCTGGCGTATTTCCGGGAGGAACGGTAGCTTCTCCCCATACAAATCAAGAGCGCCGCGGCTTTTGGCCGCAGCGCTCATTTCGTCTGTTCACTTCTCCGCCTGGTGGTTCCGGGCTGCGGTGAGGATATTGCGCATCAGCATGGCCCGGGTCATGGGCCCCACGCCGCCGGGCACCGGAGTGATGT
>NZ_CAKVVF010000006.1:7817-38357 GCF_934833455.1 Oscillibacter sp. KLE 1728 | reverse complement strand
CCCCCTCTGAGAGCGGCGGGTGGGGTCTCCTTCCGCCCGGAGGCGGGGAGCCAGCATCTGGCCTTTCACAGCCGGGAGCGGGTCCTCCGCTGCATCGACCAGTACACCGCGCGGCAGTACCGGCATCAATCGGGACAAAAAGAGGCCCTGGCTTTCGCCAGGACCTCTTCTTGTACGAGCAAGACTGTAAGCCGGGTTCTGTATCAAACAGTCATCTATCTCGACGTACCGTCGCCGGTACGCTCCAGCCACCCCGGGAGCGGCCGGGCCAGCCTTGGGGGTCGGACCCCCTGCTCCCATACCGGTGTTGCTCCGGATAGAGTTTACAGCATCGGACAGTCTCCAGCCGATGGGTGAGCTCTTACCTCGCCTTTCCACCCTTACCGACAGAGCTACTCTCTGTCGGTAAGGGTGGCTTGCCGCTCCCCGCGGGAGCGGCCGCTGCGGCGGGCTGATTGCAATTAGGAAGAGGGACCCTTCGCCCCTCTTCACACAACACCCCTGCGCCGTTCCGCGCGGAAGCGATTGCGCTGTTCGGGGAAGTTTCCCTCGCCCCGCTCCGCGGGGCATCGCGTTCAGCCGTCGCTGGTTCCCTGACCGATACAGAGTAACTCTGTCGGCGGTATATCTCTGTTGCACTTTTCCTGAAGTCGCCTTCGGCGGGCGTTACCCGTTATCCTTGCCCTGTGGAGCCCGGACTTTCCTCACGACCGGCCTTTCGGCCTGGCCGCGCGACTGTCTGTCTTACTCGCCTGTCTATTTTAGCGGAATCCGACGGGATTGTCAACGCCTGGCCGCAATGCGGCCTCCACATCGGCGGAAGTCGCCAGGGCCTTCCGCTGAAAATACCGGATGGCCCGCAGAGCGCAGCTAGGTCCCGGCTTCATGGCCCCGCAGCCCTGGGAGAAAAAGTCTGGGAAGGAGAGGGGCGTGGTTGTATTTTTTTCCGATCTGCGGTATAATTTCCTTGTCTGTCAATCTCTGCCGCCCAGCGCGGCGTTAGGAGCGTACCCATGAAGTTTGAGGAATATCTGGACTCTCTGCGGAACAAGTCCGTGGCCGTCATCGGCATCGGCGTCAGCAACCGGCCCCTGATCCGGCTGCTGCTGGAGCGGGGCATTCCCGTCACCGCCTGCGACAAAAAATCCCGGGAGGCCCTGGGGCCCCTGGGGGACGAGCTGGAGCAGCACGGCTGCCGCCTGCAGCTGGGGGAGGACTACCTGAAGGACCTGACGGCGGACGTGATCTTCCGCACCCCCGGCCTGCGGCCCGACGTGCCGGAGCTGGCGGCGGCGGTGGCGCGGGGCAGCCTGCTGACTTCCGAGATGGAGGTCTTTTTTGAGGTCTGCCCCTGCCCCGAGATCGCCGTCACCGGGTCCGACGGCAAGACCACGACCACCACGATCATCGCAAAGCTCCTGGAGGCCGCCGGGCGCACCGTCCACCTGGGGGGCAACATCGGCCGCCCGCTGCTGTGCGACACGCCGGACATCGCGCCAACGGATCTGGCGGTGCTGGAGCTCAGCTCCTTCCAGCTGATGACCATGGACCGGAGCCCCCGCATCGCCGTTATGACCAACCTGTCTCCCAACCACCTGGACGTCCACAAGAGCTACGGGGAGTATATCGCTGCCAAGGAAAATATCTTTACACACCAGACAGTCCGGGATATTGCCGTCTTTAATGCCGACAACGAGACCACGGTCCGCTGCGCCGAAAAGGCCCCGGGCCGGGTGCGGTGGTTCTCCCGCCGGAAGGAGGTGGCGGACGGCGTGTTCCTCCGGGGCACCTCCATTGTCTGCCGGGGGCCGCAGGGCGAGCGGGTGGTGCTGGACACCGCCGACATCAAGCTCCCCGGCGTCCACAACATCGAGAACTACATGGCCGCCGTCGCCGCCGTGGACGGGATGGTCCCAGACGAGGCCATCCGGGCCTTCGCCCGCACCTTCGGCGGCGTGGAGCACCGGATCGAGCTGGTCCGGGAGCTGGACGGGGTGCGGTGGTACAACGACTCCATCGCCTCCAGCCCCAGCCGCACCATCGCCGGGCTCCGGTCCTTCCCGGAGAAGGTCATCCTCATCGCCGGGGGCAAGGACAAGGGCATCTCCTATGACGCCATCGGCCCGGAGATCAACGAGCATGTGAAAGCCCTGATCCTCTGCGGCGCAACCGCCGGGGTGATCCGGGCCGCCGTGGAGAAGGCCGCCAACTTCACCGGCCTGCCCATCACGGAGGTGGACAGCTACCAGTCCGCCGTGGCGCTGGCCCGTGAGACGGCGCGGCCGGGGGATGTGGTGCTGCTGTCCCCGGCCAGCACCTCCTTTGACCGGTTCGCCAACTTCATGGAGCGGGGCCGGGTCTTCAAGGATCTGGTGAACGCCCTGAAATAAGGCCAGGCCGCCCCCGCATACAATGGCGGGAAGGGGGCGTGATGGCCATGATCTGGCGCGGATTTTACTTCTACCGCCGGCGGATGGACCGCCGGCGGGTGCTGCGGGCCCTGGCGTTTCTGCTGATGGCTCTGGCGCTGACGGTGCTCTTCATCGCCGCCACCCAGATGCGGCCTCTGCTGGAGAGCATGGCCACCACCCGGGTGTCCAACACCGTTACCCGCATCGTCAGCGAGGCCGTGTATGAGGCCATCGAGAAGGGCGAGCTGCAGTACGACGGCCTGGTGTCCTTTGAGAAGGACACGGAGGGCCACATCACCGCTGTGCAGAGCAACATGGCGGCCTTCAACCACCTGCAGGCGGAGATTCTGGACACGGTCCTGACCCGCATCAGCCAGGTGCCCACCGGGGACCTGTCCATCCCCATCGGCAGCCTGACGGGTTCGACGCTGCTGGCGGGACGGGGGCCCCGCATCACCGTGCGGATGGAGTCCGTGGGGTCGTCGGAGGCGAACTTCCGCAACGCCTTCACCTCCGCCGGCATCAACCAGACCAAGCATCAGATCATCCTGACGGTGGATGTCTCCGTCAGCGTTCTGCTGCCGGGGTTCCGCACCGCCACCAAGGTGTCCAATTCCTTCATCGTGGCGGAGACGGTGATCGTGGGCACGGTGCCGGACACCTACACCTATTTCTCCACAGATCCGGATACGTACGAGGAGGATCTGAAAGACTACATTCTGAACAACAGCTGAGAAGGGAGCACACCCTATGGACTACCGCGAGGAAATGAAGCAGCTGCGGGACTTTTTGAACCAGCAGAGCTATCTGTACTATGTTCTGGACGCGCCGGTGATCCCGGATTACGAGTACGACCGGCTGAACCGGCGCCTGGAGGAGCTGGAGGCGGAGCACCCGGAGGAGATCACCCCGGACTCCCCCACCCAGCGGGTGGGCGACAAGATCCTGGAGGGCTTTGAGACCTACGAGCACCCGGTACCCCTGGAGAGCCTCCAGGATGTGTTCAACGCAGAGGAGGTCTCGGAGTTCCTGGATCGGATGCGGGAGGCCCTGGGGGACGGCGCCGCCTACTCCGTGGAGCCCAAGGTGGACGGCCTGTCCGTGGCCCTGGAGTATCGGGACGGCGTGTTCGTCCGGGGCGCCACCCGGGGCGACGGCCGGGTGGGGGAGGACGTGACGGAGAACCTCAAGACCATCCGCGCCATCCCCATGCAGCTGCCGGAGAAGCTGCCCCGGCTCATCGTCCGGGGCGAGGTCTATATGTCCCGGGCGGTGTTCGCGGAGATCAATGCCCGCCGGGAGCTGGAGGGCAAGCCCCTCATGGCCAATCCCCGGAACGCCGCCGCCGGGTCCCTGCGGCAGCTGGACCCCAAGATCTGCGCGGAGCGGAAGCTGGATATCCAGGTGTTCAACCTCCAGCTGGCGGAGGGCAAGACCTTCCAGAACCACTCGGAGACCCTGGACTACATGGCCTCCCAGCACTTCAAGGTGATCCCCCACAAGACCCTCTCCGACCCGGCGGAGATTCAGGCGGAGATCGACCGGATCAACGAGGAGCGGATGGACTACCCCTTCGACATCGACGGGGCGGTCATCAAGAGCGACCACCTGGCGGACCGGGAGCGGCTGGGCTCCACCGCCAAGTTCCCCAAGTGGGCGGTGGCCTTCAAGTACCCGCCGGAGAAGAAGTTCTCCGTGGTCCAGGACATCGTGGTGCAGGTGGGCCGCACCGGCGTGCTGACGCCCAAGGCGGTGCTGTCCCCGGTGCGGCTGGCGGGCACCACCGTCACCAACGCCACCCTCCACAACCAGGACTTCATTACCGAGAAGGACATCCGCATCGGGGACACTGTGCTGGTGCAGAAGGCGGGGGAGATCATCCCGGAGATTTTGAGCGTGGACTTCGACAAACGCCCGGAGGGCACGGTGCCCTACACGCTGCCGGACGCCTGCCCGGTGTGCGGCGCCCCAGTGGTCCGGGACGAGGACGGCGCGGCCCTGCGCTGCACCGGCGCGGAGTGCCCGGCCCAGCTGCTGCGGAACCTCACCCACTTCGCCAGCCGGGACGCCATGGACATCGACGGCTGCGGTCCGGCGGTGATCCAGCAGCTGATCGACTCCGGGCTGATCTCCAACGCCGCGGACCTGTACAGCCTCCACGCCGCGGACGTGGCCAAGCTGGACCGGATGGGGGAGAAGTCCGCGGAGAACCTGATCCGGGCCATTGAGAACTCCAAGGCCAACGACCTGAGCCGCCTGCTGTACGGCCTGGGCATCCGGCAGGTGGGGGAGAAGGCCGCCAAGACCCTCGCCGCCCACTTCGGCTCCATGGACGCGCTGGTGGCCGCCACAGAGGAGGCGCTGACGGAGATTCCCGACGTGGGCGGCATCACCGCCCGGTGCATCGCGGACTACTTCCGGGGCGACCAGGCGAAGGACCTGATCCGCCGCCTGAAAGAGGCGGGGGTGAATATGGAGAGCACCGCCCAGCCCACCGGGGACCTGCTGGCGGGATTGACCTTCGTCCTGACCGGCGAGCTGGAGTCCGCCTCCCGCAAGGAGGCCGGGGAGAAGCTGGAGGCTTTGGGGGCCAAGGTGTCCGGGTCGGTGTCCAAAAAGACCGGCGCCGTGGTGGCCGGAGAGGCCGCGGGCAGCAAGCTCCGCAAGGCCCAGGAGCTGGGGGTGCCGGTTCTCAGCGAGGAGCAGTACCGGGTGCTGGTGGACGAGGTCCCCGGCGACAAGGCGGAAATCCTGGCCCTGCTGGGCCGGGACGAGGCGGCAAAAGAAGCGGAATAAACAGGGAAGCGGGGGCTCACGCCCCCGCTCTTTCGGCTTGTGTGCAGGCTGCGCTGCGATGCGTGCCCGGCGGGCGTACCGTCAGCAGGGGTCATCGATCTGGATCATGAATTTTGTGACGTATTCCTCCGGGCTGGAGATCGCAAATTCGTTCAATCCAAGCTCGTAGGCAAAGCCCGTCAGTGTCAGATGCTGCCGGCGGGCATAGTCGATCATTTTTTGGTACATGGCGGGCGCCTTGTCCCAAGGTCCCTTCTGATAGCCGCAAAGATACCGCCCCGCCGGCCTGACGAACGTATGCGGACCGGATGCGCTGCCGGACGAATAGGTAAACAGCCCGTCGTATGTTTCAAAGGACCCGGCGGTGACTTTGTCCAGGGAGAGGAAGCTCCCGATTCCCATGCGTATCTGCTCAATGCCCCATTGACTTTTCAAATCGGTAAAAAGCCGGGATAAATCGTCTCCGGAAAAATCATACGGCAAAACAGAAATTTTGACCGCGCCGCACTCCTCGACCCTGATTTCCTCATCCGGCAGGCCCTCGCAAAGACGCACCTGCGCTTTTTTGGTCTTCAGTATGTTCCGCGCGCGCTTCAGCCTTCGTATCTCCAGATCGATTTCCGCCTCTTTCCGATCTGCGATCTGCAAAAACTTTTCCGGAGCAGGATGCTTACAGTAGTCCGCAATTTCCGCGATGCTCATATTCAACTCTTTCAGCATACGGATATACTCAAAAACAATGCTCTGTGATGCGTCGTAATAGCGGTAACCGTTTTCCCCCTTTTGGCAGGGGGAAAACAGGCCGATGTCGTCATAATAATGCAGCGTTCTCCGATTGACACCGTGCAGTTCCGCAAACTGGGCGGTGGTCATTTTTACAGTGTTTTGCCTCATCACAAAATAGCTCCTTTTCCGGTATTGACATTACAGCTGCTGTAAGGACTATTATACGGGGTATCCGAGACCAATACCAGGGGGAATATCATGGAGATGCAAATCAGAGAATATCAGAAACAGGACTTTCAGCCCTTAAAGGAAATCATCCGAAGCACGTGGCACTATGATGAGTTCAGCAGTCCCGAAACGGCTTCCAGGCTGGCGGAGGTTTTTCTGCGCAGCTGCCTGACAAATTACACCTTTTCACAGGTGGCCGTACTTGACGGAACTGCGGCAGGGATCATTTTGGTAAAGAACAACAAGGATCACAGATGCGCCCTCTCTGCCAGATTTCAGCAAATCCTGTCCATTGTGAAGCTGTATGCGTCCAAAGAGGGAAGGGCAGTCTCTCAAATCTTCCAAAACGTCAATGAGATCGATGAGCAATTGCTGCGCGGCTGCAAAAAGACCTATCCGGCGGAATTGGCTCTGTTTGCTGTCCGTTCATCCTGTCAGGGAAAGGGCATCGGCAAAAAGCTGTTTCATTCCGCGCTTGCCTATTTGAAACAGCAGGGATTGGATGAATTCTACCTGTTTACAGATACCAGCTGCAACTACGGCTTTTATGAACACCAGGGCATGTGCCGCCGCGGCCAGAGAGAGCATCTTTTCCAGATAAACGGGCAGACCGTAAGCATGAATTTCTTTCTTTATGACCGCGCAACGGTATTTCATGACGCTGCGGGCTGCAATTTTTGAAATTATATTAACTGCATAAAAAATAATTGTTTTTTTGTGCAGTTCATCAATATTCTGGAGCGAGTCACTCCGAAACATTATCCAGTTCGGCCATAGACACCGGCGGCTCTGCGTGGTATCTTTGTTAAGCACCAGCCGGGAAGGCTGGGAGTCTGATACAGAAAGGATGTGTTTCCCATGCGACTGCGTTCCGAAGCGGACGTGCAGGAGTTCCTGGACGCCGTCAGCCAGTGCGGCGGCGACGTGTACCTGAAGAGCCCGGAGGGAGACATTTTTAATTTGAAATCCTCCATGTCCCGGTATATCGCCATCGGCCGCCTCATCGAGGAGCAGGGCGATACCCTGGAGCTCTTTGCCGACCGGAAGGAAGACCAGGCCCGGCTCATGCCCCTGGTGGAAGACCTGATGAAGAACGGGGACTGAGTCCCCGCAAAAAGCGCCCGCCCCGATCTCCCGGGGCGGGCGCTTTCCATTCAGTGGGTCACTTGTCAAAGGACGGGTTCACAAAGTAGAGATTCTTCTCGTTCATCTTGTCCTTGGCCAGCCGCAGTCCCTCGCCGAAGCGCTGGAAGTGGACGATCTCCCGGGCCCGGAGGAACTTGATGACGTCGTTGACGTCCGGATCGTCGGAGAGGCGCAGGATGTTGTCGTAGGTGACACGGGCCTTCTGCTCGGCGGCCAGATCCTCCGTCAGGTCGGCGATCAGGTCGCCCTTCACCGCCATGCTGGCGGCGCTGTAAGGGAAGCCGGAGGCGGCGGTGGGGTACACGCCGGCGGTCCGGTCCACAAAATACGTGTCAAAGCCCGCGGTCCGGATCTGCTCCTCGGTGAGGTCCCTGGTCAGCTGGTGGACGATGGCGCCGATCATCTCCAAATGGCCCAGCTCCTCAGTGCCGATGTCGGTCAGCAGGCCCTTCAGCTCCGCATAGGGCATGGAGTACCGCTGACTCAGGTAGCGCAGGGACGCGCCCAGCTCACCGTCGGGCCCGCCGTACTGGGAGATGATGACGGAGGCCAGCTTGGGATTGGTGTTCTTGATCTTCACCGGGTACTGGAGCTTCTTCTCATAAATGAACATCAGTCATTGCCTCCTTCCTCCCAGGGCCACGGGTCCTTCAGCCAGGCGAAGCCGTCCTCCGGCGTCAGGTCCGTCTGCAGCAGGGGGCCGTACATCTTCTGGTACTTCTCACGGCCCTCTTTCGCCAGCTTGATATAGGACCAGTACAGCTGCAGCGCCTCCTGATCCTGGGCGTGGGTGGTGAGATACAGGCCCAGCTCGTCAATGGCAAAGTCCAGGGCCATCAGCTCCACCAGGGCGGTGTTGGCCATTTTCGTCTTGGCCTGGATGGCCGCCTTGAAAGGCAGGTCAAGCCCCGGGAACAGGGTGCCGGTTTGCAGGGCCTCCATCCGGCTGTACCGGACAGGGTTCTCCTCCTGCATGGCTACAAAGGGAAACACCATGGGTGCACAGGTGCCGGGCAGAGTGCCCTGGTTCGGCTGGCAGGAGCCGGACGGCGGCATGGAAGGCACGGACGGCGTGGGCGGCGTATTGGTGTTGGGTTTCTCCATCTGCATGGATGCCTCCTTCTGGGGTAGGGTGCGCATGGGAACCATGCGCCCATGCCATCCTATGCGGAGATGGTCCGGGAGGAGCCTGCCCTTGATTTCCGCCGTCCGAGCCGCTATAATCGGGAATATGGGATAAGCAGGCGGGAATAGGCTTTCCCCAGGGGGTGCCGCCTGTGATTATTCTGATCCGAAAGCGCCATGTGGCGTATGTTGTGCTGCTGTGTTGTTTTGTCGCCGGGCTCTCCGCCGTGCTGTGGCATGGGAACGCCGCCTTCACGGCGGCGTTCGCCCCGGGGGAGGAGGGCGCGTCTCCCGTTGTGGTGGTGGACGCCGGCCACGGCGGGGAGGACGGCGGCGCTGTGGCCGCCGACGGCACGGTGGAGAGCGGCCTGAACCTCGCCATCGCCCGGCGGGTCCGGGACCTGCTGACCTTTGCGGGGGTGCCCACCACCGTCACCCGGGAGGGGGACGCCGCCATTTACGACCCCGGCAGCGCCACTCTGCGGGAGAAGAAGGTCTCCGACCTCCACAACCGGGTGGCTCTGGTGAATGAGCTGCCCGGCGCGGTGCTGTTGAGCATCCACCAGAACAGCCTGCCGTCGTCGCCCTCCACCCGGGGGGCCCAGGTGTTCTGGAACCGCCAGGAGGGGGCGGAGGAACTGGCGTCGTCCATTCAGGAGGCCCTGAACGGCGCCGTCAACGCCAGACATGAGAAGAAGGCCGCCCAGGTGCCGTCCTCGGTGTACCTGATGAAGGAGATCACCGCCCCCGGCGTGCTGGTGGAGTGCGGATTTCTCTCCAACGCCGCGGAGACGGAACAGCTGAAGGACCCGGCCTACCAGACAAAGCTGGCGGCGGCCATCGCGGCGGGCGTGCTGAATTCAGATAAGCGTTGAAAGAGAAAAGATCAGACAGTTTGTTCCTTTCTCTTTCCATGGGAGGTTGCAATGAAGCCAAAGACTCTGTTCTACTGCACGGAGTGCGGCAATGAGACGCCCAAGTGGGCGGGGAAGTGCCCGGCCTGCGGGGCGTGGAATACCATCGTGGAGCAGCCCCAGGCCGCCCGGGCGGCAGGGAAGGGGGCCTCCCGCCCGGCAGGAGGGGGGAGCGTCCGTAGGGCCCGGCCGGTGACGGAGCTGGAGGCGGATGCGGAAATCCGGTTCTCCACCGGCATGGGAGAGCTGGACCGGGTCCTGGGCGGCGGTGCCGTCAAGGGCTCGCTGGTGCTGGTGGGCGGCGCGCCGGGAATCGGCAAGTCCACGCTGATGCTTCAGATCTGCGAGAGCCTCTGCCGGGAGAATAAGGTCCTGTATGTATCCGGCGAGGAGTCGGAGCACCAGCTGAAGCTCCGGGCCAAGCGGCTGGACGTGCAGAGCGAACGGCTGTTCGTGATCTCCGAGACCAGCCTGGGGGACCTGCTGGAGTCCGTGGCGGCGGAGGCGCCGGACGTGCTGATCGTGGACTCCATCCAGACCCTGTACAATGACGCGCTGGAGTCCCCGGCGGGCAGTGTCAGCCAGGTGAAGGACTGCACCATGGCCCTGATGCAGCTGGCCAAAGGGCAGGGGATCACGGTGTTCGTCATCGGCCATGTGAACAAGGAGGGGTCCATCGCCGGCCCCAAGGTTCTGGAGCACATGGTGGACTGCGTGCTGTACTTTGAGGGGGACCAGCACACCGCCTACCGCATCCTGCGGGCGGCCAAGAACCGCTTCGGCGCCACCAATGAGATCGGCGTCTTCGAGATGCGGGACAGCGGCCTCGTGGAGGTGGAGAACCCGTCGGAGATGCTGCTGTCCGGTCGGCCGGAGGACGCCCCCGGGACCTGCGTCACCTGTGTGATGGAGGGGGCAAGGCCGGTGCTGGCGGAGATTCAGGCGCTGGCGGTGTCGTCTCCGGCGGGCAACCCCCGCCGCACCAGCAACGGCTTTGACTACAACCGCTTCGCCATGCTGCTGGCGGTGCTGGAGAAGCGGGGCGGCCTGAAGGTCTCCGCCTGCGACGCGTACCTGAACATCATCGGCGGCTTGAGCCTGGACGAGCCCGCCGCGGATCTGGCGGCGGTGATCGCCCTGGCCTCCAGCTATCTGGACCGGCCGGTGCCGGCGGATTTGGTGGCCATCGGGGAGGTGGGCCTCACCGGAGAGCTGCGGTCCGTCAGCCAGCTGGGCCAGCGGGTCAGCGAGGTCCGGCGGCTGGGCTTTACCCAGTGCCTGATTCCGTCCCGCCGGACCGGGGAGCTGGCCGCGCCTGCGGGGCTTCGTCTGATCCCGGTGCGGAATATCGGTGAGGCGATCCGAGCCGCCCTTCGTCCGTCGGAATGAAGTGGACGCAGGCGCCGCCCAGGGCGGGGAGGCCCGCCGCGGCGGCGCTGTCCAGCGTGCAGACGCCGTCCTGCTGATACACACATTGGCTGGTACAGGGAATCAAACTCATACACATCATCCCATCTCCATGGATTTGGGACTAGCTTTGCCGAAAGCGGCGGTTTTTATGTCCGGTCCGGAGATGCGCCGCGCATTCCGGCGTGTGCCGCCGGCGCTGCGGCTGCGGTCCGGCCGGGAAATTTTCAAAAGACCTGTCAGGGAAGGAGGTTTTGCGGGGAGACAGAAAATTGAACAAAATAAAAATTTTGTTCAATTTGGGGGAGAGCCAAACCGCTCCGGGGCCCGTTTCAGGCCCCCGGCACGACCTAACCCCCCAGCAGCCGCTCCGGCGGCTGCGCGGAGTATCTGCCCGCAAGTTGACACCGTTATGGCTGATTACCGCACCGAAGCGCCGCAGATTCTGCGGGACTTTCTCTCGTACCACGAGACCATCAAAGCCCACTCCAAGCGGACCGTGGACGAATACTTTCTGGACCTGCGGAATTTCTTCCGCTATCTCAAGCAGACCCGGGACCCGTCCCTGTGTGACCGGTCTCTGGATGAGATCGACATTATGGACGTGGATCTGGACTTCGTGGCCTCCGTGACCCTGACGGACATTTACGGCTACATGACGTACCTCAGCCGGGACCGGGTCCAGCACCAGAACAGCCGGAATTCCGGCTACGGCCTGAACGCCGCGTCCCGGGCCCGGAAGATCGCCACGATCCGGTCGTTTTACAACTACCTCACCAATAAGATGCACTTACTTCGTGAAAATCCTGTCAAAGATATGGATTCTCCGAAATTGAAGAAAACCCTGCCCAAATACCTGACCTTGGACGAGAGCATCCAGCTCTTGGACTCCGTGGACGGCAAAAATCAGGAGCGGGATTACTGTATCCTGACGTTGTTCCTCAACTGCGGGCTGCGGATCAGCGAACTGGTGGGTCTGAACCTCTCCGACATCCAGGAGGATGCCCTGCGGGTTCTTGGCAAGGGCAACAAGGTCCGGATCATCTACCTGAACGACGCCTGCCAGGACGCCATCGCCAAATATCTGGCAGTGCGGCGGCCCATCACCGGCCGGGACGCAAACGCCCTCTTCCTCTCCTCCCAGAACGAGCGGATCAGCCGCTCCACGGTCCACGCCATGGTGAAAAAGCGGCTGGGTCAGGCGGGCATCGACCCGGCGGAGTACAGCTCCCACAAGCTGCGGCACACCGCCGCCACGCTGATGCTGCAGAACGGCGTGGACGTCCGGGCCGTCCAGGAGGTGCTGGGCCACGACCATTTGAACACCACGGAAATCTACACCCACATCGACAACGAATCCCTGCGGATAGCTGCAAAGGCAAATCCCTTGTCACACGTGAAAAAATCAAGGAAAAAGCAAAAGGAAACCGGCTGAGAGGCGCTCCCTCCCAGCCGGTTTTCCCTGTTCATTTTGCGCAAACGATTGCCTAAGGCCGGATGGTGCCCAGTACGTGCAGAAACCGGATGTCCTGGAACGTGTAGGTGGACAGGGGCCGGTTGTCGGCGTCGTAGCTGTGGGCGGCGATCAGTACCGTCTCCAGGGTGATGGGCGCCGTCACCCGCACCACCACCGGCGTATGCTGGAACTCCTGGCCGTTGAAGCTCAGCTGCACCAGGTCCCCGGGCTGCAGGTCCTCCAGGGCGCAGGGCTGGGCCACCGGCCCCACGGAGGGCGCCTGCCTGGTCATGAAATTCCAGAAATAGGGCACCCCGGTCCAGGAGGGGGACTTCTGGTTGGCGTCGATGTAGTACCAGCCGAAATCCGGGGTGAAGTTCATCACACCGCTGCCGGCGAACACACACTGAGACGCGAAGTTGGTGCAGTCTCCCCCCACGTTCTCGTAGTCGTAAAAGGCCGGGTTCCGGCCATAGGCCCACTGGTGGGCATACAGCACGGCGGCACTGCGGTCGTAGTCTGCAAAAAAGCGCATGGGCTCCCCTCCTCTTCCCGCCATTGTATGCGAAAGAGGGACGTTTGGTCAGTTGGGAGTTCGGAATTCATGTGTTCTGCTGCAGGCGGAACAATTGGAATGGGTCCGGCAAAGCCGGACCCAGAAATTGCTCATTCCGCATGATTCCTCATTCCTAATTCGCTCCGATAGCGCTCCGCCTGGTCCAGCAGCTCTCCGGCGCTTGCCAGCAGGGCCTCTGTCACGCGGCTGCCGCCGGTGATCCGGGCCAGCTCCGCCTTCCGCTGCTCCCGGTCCAGCAGCACCACACGGGTATAGGTGCGGCCGTCTCGCTCCCCCTTCTCCACGGAGAAGTGGGTGTCCGCCATGGCGGCCAGCTGCGGGAGGTGGGTCACGCACAGCACCTGCTTGCGGCGGCTGACCTGGGCCAGCTTCTCCGCCACCTTCTGGGCCGCACGGCCGGAGACGCCGGTGTCCACCTCGTCGAACACCAGCGTGCCGATGGACTCCTGCTCCGCCAGCACATTTTTCAGAGCCAGCATGATCCGGGCCAGCTCACCGCCGGAGGCGATCCGGGCGATGGGCTTCAAGTCCTCCCCGGCGTTGGCAGACATCAGAAACCGGACGGCGTCACAGCCGTCGGGGCCCGGCTCCTTCTCCCCGAAGTCGATGGCGAACCGGACCTTGTGCATGTCCAGGTCCCGGAGCTCGGACTGGATGCGCTGCTCCAGAACGGCGGCGGCCTCTTTCCGGGCGGCGGTCAGCTCCGCCCCCGCTGCCAGGACGGCCTTCCGGGCCTTCTCCAGCTGCTGTTCCAGCCGGGCCAGGGTGTCGTCCGCCGTCTCCATATCGTCCAGCTCCCGGCGGCACTTGTCCAGGTAGGCCAGCATCTCCTCCACCGTGGCGCCGTACTTCTTTTTCAGCCGGTACAGCAGGTCGGACCGGCTCTCCACCGCGTCCAGCTCCGCCGGGGAGAAGTCGAACGCCTCCCGCTTGTCCCGAATGATCTCGGCAAGGTCATAGGCTTCACACCGCAGCTGTTCCAGGCGCTGGTACAGCTCCCCCATGTCTCCGGAGAGCGTGCGGACACCGGCAAGGGCCTCCTCCGCGTCCCGGAGGGCGGAGACGGCGCCGCCTCCCTCCTCCCCGCCGTTCAGGCAGTAGTCCGCCCCCGACAGGGCGGAGAGGTACTTCTCCCCGTTCCGCAGCAGGTCCCGCCGCTCTGTGAGGCTCTCCTCCTCGCCGGGCACCAGCTGGGCCCGCTCCAGCTCGTCGATCTGAAAGCGGAGGCTGTCCATCCGCCGGGCCTTCTCCGCCTCGTCCATCTGGAGGGCCCGAATCTTCGCCTGTAAGTCGGCCATGGCTTCATAGGTCGTCTGATACCGCCCCAGGGGTGCCTCCGTCCGGCCAAAGCGGTCCAGATAGCTCAGGTGCTGCTCCTCGTCCAGCAGCTGCTGGCCGTCGTGCTGGCCGTGGATGTTCAGCAGCTCTTCTCCGATCCTGCGCAGCTGGGCCACGGTGACAGGGCGGCCGTTGACCCGGCAGAGGTTCTTGCCGTCCCCCGTCAGCTCCCGCTGGAGCAGCAGGTGGCCGTCCTCGTCCGGGGCAGCTCCGGTCTCCGCCAACCCGGCCAGATCACCGGGCACCTGGGAAAATTCGGCGCTGACAAAGGCCCGGTCCGCGCCGGTGCGGACCAGGTCCCGGGAGGTGCGCCCGCCCAGTACCGCGCCCATGGCGTCGATGACGATGGACTTGCCGGCGCCGGTCTCGCCGGTGAGGGCGTTGAAGCCGGGGCGGAACTGGATGTCCGCCTCCTGGATGACCGCGATATTCTCAATGTGCAGAAGCTCCAGCATGGGACTCCTCCTCTGAAAAAGCGCCCGGCAGGTCCGCCGGGCGCGGCAATATCAGCTGATGAACATGGCGTCGCCAAAGGAGAAGAAGCGGTATTTCTCCCGCACCGCCTCCTCATAGGCGGCCAGCACGTGCTCCCGCCCGGCGAAGGCGGACACCAGCATGATGAGGGTGCTCTCCGGCAGGTGGAAGTTGGTCACAAGGCCGTCCATCACCTTGAAGCGGTAGCCGGGGTAGATATAGATGTCCGTCCAGCCGGACTTGGCCTCCATGTGTCCGTCCTCGGCGGCCCAGGATTCCAATGTCCGACAGGAGGTGGTGCCCACACAGATGCACCGGCCCCCGCCCTTCCGGGTCTCGTTGATGAGGTCCGCCGTCTCCTGGGGGATGGTGCAGTACTCGCTGTGCATGGGGTGGTCCTCAATGGTGTCCTCCTTCACGGGCCGGAAGGTGCCCAGGCCCACATGGAGCGTCACATACCCGATCTTTACGCCCTTGGCCCGGATCTTCTCCAGCAGCTCCGGGGTGAAGTGGAGCCCCGCCGTGGGGGCGGCGGCGCTGCCCAGGACCTTGGAGTACACGGTCTGATACCGCTCCTGGTCCTGGAGCTCCTCCTTGATGTAGGGGGGCAGAGGCATCTTGCCCAGCCGCTCCAGCGTCTCCAGAAAGATGCCCTCGTAGTCGAAGCGGATCAGGCGGCCGCCCTCCTCCAGCTGCTCCACGATCTCGGCGGTCAGCTCCCCGTTGCCGAAGGACAGTCTGGTGCCCTTGCGGAGCTTCCGGCCCGGGCGGACCAGACACTCCCACACCTTGTCTCCCCTGTCGTTCAGCAGCAGCACCTCGCAGATGCCGCCGCCGGGCAGCCGCTGTCCCACCAGACGGGCGGGCAGCACCCGGGAGTTGTTCAAAATCAGGCAGTCGCCGGGGTTCAGGTAGTCCGGCAGGTCGTAGAAATGGTGGTGTCCCGTGGCGCCGCTCACCCGATCCAGGGTCATCAGGCGGGAGGTGTCCCGCTTCTCAATGGGGGTCTGGGCGATCAGCTCCTGGGGCAGGTCGTAGTAAAAATCACTGGTCTTCATGTTGCTTCCTTCTCATTACCGGACACGGATGCCGGTGAAATAAAATTCCAAAATGTCGATGTAGTCGTGGCCCTGCTCCGCCATGGCCCTGGCGCCGTACTGGCTCATGCCCACGTTATGGCCGTTTCCGGTGCCGGTGATGGTGATGCCGCCCCGGGAGGCGGAGCCCCGCCCGCCGGAGCTGCCGCCGGTGAGGTCCGCCGTTCCGGAGGCGGAGATGGCGGCGTGGTCCTCCCCCTCTAGGCGGCTGACGGTGCCGCTGCCGGAGATGACGGACGCACCGTCCAGAGCCGACAGGGTGCCGGAGGCGCTGTTCACCGCGTAGCTGCTGCCGCCCCCGGTGCCGCCGGTGATGGTGAACCGCAGGCTGGGGACGTTCTTGCCCAGGGTGGTGCTGTAAAAGGCCATCCGGGCATCGTCCCCCGTGCGGACCAGGGTCTTTCCCCGGCTGTCCACAAAGGTCACGGAATACACGTTGCCCAGATCGGTGACTTCCGATACATAGGCGTCCACCACGTCCCCGATGTCGTAGCCGCTGTTCTGCAGCACCCAGGTCAGCTCCTCCCAGGTATAGGTGACCGTCCACCTGTAATCAGGAATGGAGATCTGCGCCTCGTAGGGGTCTTCCTTTCCCCGGAGATAGGGCACGTCGGTGCCCCAGACGTTCTCCGCGTCCTCGGTGGCGCCGCCGTCGGAGGAGTGGTAGTAGGCCTGGGCCAGCTCGCCGTCATAATAGAGGCACTCCCCCTCCGTCTCCTCCACCGCCCGGTCCGTGGCGGAGGTGGCCTCACCGATGCCGCTGTACGCCTGGCAGTCTGTGGAGCTGCAAACGTCGAATCCGTAGGCGGACAGGTGCTTGGTGGTGAGGCAGGCAAAGGTCCGGGCGCACACGGCCTGGGCCTTCAAGGCCTCCAGCTCCCAGTTCCCCGGCATTTCAGAGGGCAGAACGCCCTTCACATAGTCCTCCAGGTCCACCACGTTCACCACCTGCAGCCCGCCGCCGCTGACGGTGTACTCGAACCCGCCCCGGTAGCGGTTCCCCCGGAACCAGGTGACGGGGTCCCGGCCCTGGGGCATCACGGCCAGGGTGTCCTCCCTGCTCTCATAGAGGACCCGGTCTGTGCCGGTGATGGTCACCTGGATGCCGTCCCGGCCTGCCGGCTCCATGGTGATGGCGGTCTCGTCCGTCTCACCCAGGGACACGAAGGTCCGGTCGTCCTCGAAGTACCCGAACTCGTAACCGCTGCCCTCATCGTTTTCCAGGTTGGCGGAGGACATGACGGAGGAGCCGTACCGCAGCCCCACCTTCACCGTATCATTGGTGACGGCGGAGGCGCTGACAGTACCCAGGGCGTAAAATGTCACAATCAGCGACAGCAGGAACAAGCCTTTTTTCATGGAACCTCCCCAAGCCATGCACCTTGACGGAATCGCAGAAGTATGCTAATATATGTACAAATGTCCGTGCTGGAAGTACAGGCTTTCTACATCAATATGGATCATTATAGTACATTCCGGCGCCATATTCAACCAAAATCGACGGAAGGCATCGCGTTTTTCCGCCGCAACATGGGAGCAGGAGGCACATACTATGAAACAGTACAAAGTCGGAATCATCGGCGGCACCGGCATGGTGGGCCAGCGCTTCATCACGCTGATGGAGCATCACCCCTGGTTTCAGCTGACGGCCATCGCCGCCAGCGCACGCAGCGCCGGCAAACCTTACGCCGAGGCGGTGGCGGGCCGCTGGGCCCTGGACGTCCCCATGCCGGAGGAGGCCAAAAATCTGGTGGTCCTGGACGCGGAGCAGGACGCGGAGCGGCTGGCCTCCATGGTGGATTTCTGCTTCTGCGCCGTGGACATGAAGAAAGAGGAGATCCGGGCCCTGGAGGAGAAATACGCGAGACTGGAGTGCCCCATCGTCTCCAACAACTCCGCCCACCGGTGGACCGACGATGTACCCATGGTAGTCCCGGAGATCAACGCGGACCATCTGGCGGTGATCGAGGCCCAGCGCAAGCGCCTGGGCACCCGCCGGGGCTTCATCGCCGTGAAGAGCAACTGTTCGCTCCAGAGCTACGTCCCGGCCCTGCACCCCCTGAAGAAGTACGGCCTGGACAAAATCCTGGTCTGCACCTATCAGGCCATCTCCGGCGCCGGCAAGACCTTCCAGCGCTGGCCGGAGATGGTGGATAACTGCATTCCCTACATCGGCGGCGAGGAGGAGAAGAGCGAGCAGGAGCCGTTGAAGCTGTGGGGCCGCGTGGAGGACGGGAAGATCGTCAGGGCCGACGGCCCCTCCATCACCGCCCAGTGCTTCCGGGTGGCCTGCCAGGACGGTCACATGGCCGCGGTGTTTATGAAATTCGCGGACGGCAAGGCCCCCTCCATAGAGCAGATCAAGGCCGACTGGGCCGCCTTCCGGGGCGTACCCCAGGAGCTGGAGCTCCCCTCCGCCCCCAAGCAGTTCCTCCACTACTTTGAGGAGCCTGACCGGCCCCAGACCCGGCTGGACCGGAACCTGGAGCACGGCATGGCCGTGTCCGTGGGCCGCCTGCGGCCGGACACCCAGTACGACTACAAGTTCGTGTGCCTCTCCCACAACACCCTGCGGGGCGCTGCGGGCGGCGCGGTGCTCCTGGCGGAGCTGCTGTGCGCCAAGGGATACATGGACTGATTCCATCTCATACATCCACAAAAGAGACGGCTTGCCGGAGTTGGCAGGCCGCCTCTTTTATCCTCAGACCTGCATCAAATTTAGGAATTGGAAATTTGAAATGGAGGTGTTCCGCCGCAGGCGGAACGATTTTAAATTTCCAAGCTCCACCGGGCACCAAAATTTCTAATTCCCCATTTCCAGCTGAAAAGGAGCGTGTGTACATTGAAAAAGCCTCTCTTCACCGGGTCCGGTGTGGCCATTGTCACGCCCTTTACCAAAGAGACCGTGGATCTCCCCACCCTGGGGAAGCTGCTGGACTTTCAAATGAAAAACGGCACCGACGCCATCATCGTCTGCGGCACCACCGGCGAGGCCAGCACCATGAGCTACCGGGAGCGGATGCGGACCATCGAGTTCTGTGTGGACCACGTGGACGGGCGGCTGCCGGTGATCGCCGGCACCGGCTCCAACTCCACAGAGAACGCCCTGGCCCTGTCCCGGGACGCGGAGCGGGCCGGGGCCGACGGATTGCTGCTGGTGACGCCCTACTACAACAAGGCCAGCCAAGCCGGGCTCATCCGCCACTTCCAGGTGATCGCCGACGGCGTGGATGTGCCGCTGATCCTGTACGACGTACCCTCCCGCACCGGCGTCACCATCGCGCCGGAGACGTATGCGGAGCTTGCCAAGCACCCCAACATCAACGGCGTCAAGGAGGCGGGGGGCAATTTCTCCAACATTCAGAAGACCCGGAACCTGTGCCCGGAGGACTTCTCCATCTGGTCCGGCAACGATGACGAGACAGCGGCCATCTGTATGCTGGGCGGCAAGGGCGTCATCTCCGTAGTGGCCAACGTCCTGCCGGCGGAGATGCACCGGCTGACGGAGCTGTGCCTGCGGAACGACTTCGCCGCCGCCGGAAAGCTGCAGCTGGAGCTGAAGGACTTCTGCGACGCCATGTTCTGCGACGTGAACCCCATCCCCGTCAAAACGGCGCTGAACCTGCTGGGCTGGGACGTGGGCCCCCTGCGCCTGCCGTTGTGCGACCCCACCGAGGCCGGGCTGGAGAAAATCAGGGCGGCCCTGGAAAAGCACGGGCTGACCTCCAGAGTATAAGCCACAGCCGCCCGGCTTTCGCCGGGCGGCTGCTGTTCGGTTTATTTCCGGGTACTGCCGCCGTACTGCTCCGAGGACAGGCGCACCTGGGCCTCTCCATCGCCGATGCCGGTGATTTCCACCGTCAGCTTGTTCCGCAGGTCGGCGCTCTCCCCTTCCTGGACCTGGAAAGCCCGGACCAGCGTCTCTCCGGCGGGGATGCGAACCATGGAGAACAGCTCCTGGTTGATATGGCCCACGGTCCAGGGGCGGAAGACACGCACCAGGATGTCCTGGTCCCCCTGGTTCTCGATCACCAGGGCGGCATAGGGCAGCTCCGGCATGAAGTGGAAGGTGTACGTCAGATCCGCCCCCTGGAGGGCCACGCCGTCCACGAACCGCCCCAGATAGGCGGCGGGATCCAGCACCGCCGGGTCCACCTCGGTTAACACCCCGCAGCTGACGCCATACTCCGGCACGGTGGGCGTCTCCATCTGCCGCTGGATGAGTTCCTCCCGGATGGGCGAGTCCTCTTCCAGCCCGTGTCCGACGATGACGGAGGTGCCGTCCCCCACCTGAATCTCCGCCTTCTGGTCGCCGATGGCGACGATGCGCTCCGTGCCGTCTTCGTTCTGCGTGGTCCTTCTGGAGAAGAACTCAGCCCCCGTCCAGTAGATGGGCTGGCCGTTCCCGTCTAGACGGGGATTGCCCTCCGCATCTACTGCCGCCTCAGTGCCGAAATCAATGCAGTTCAGGTCCTCCCGGTACACCGCGCCGTAGACCATGTCCAGCACCTCCGCCGCGGTCTCGGCGCTGATGAAGTAGTGGTCCTCCCCGTTTTCATCAGTGTAGGTCAGCACAGTGGGGATCTGCGCTCCGTCCTCCGTAGTCCAGGCAGCGCCGGCAGGTACCTGTTCCTTGCCGAACAGAGCCACACCCGCCTCGCCGTAGGCCACCTGTCCGTTCAGCGTCCCGCTCTGAGGGACAGCGGGCGGCCTGGTCTCCCCCGCCAGGGAGGCCCCCACCAGCCCCACCAACAGCAGCATGGTGCTCATGCCCGCGATAAAGGGAATGTAATTGCGTTTCATCAGATTCCTTCCTTTCCTGTCACCAGGTCACATTCCTGGCAATCTCCAGCAGCTCTTCGGCGGACAGGCCCTTCCCATGGAGGGCGAAGATGTAGGGCCCGTCCGTCCACAGCAGGTCTTTTTCTGTGCTGTCCGTCTCCTCTTCCACCAGCAGGCCCAGGCGGCCGTTGACCTCCACCTCAGAGCCCTGGCAGGCGGTCCCCTTGGAACCCACCAGGTCCTCTCCCTGGGTCTGCATCAGTGTGAAGGAGGCATCCTCCCCCCTTCGGTACGCCAGACTTCGCTCCCCGCGGATCTCACTGGTGCTGCCGCGGACCAGGATGAAGCCCTCCGGCACACAACGCAGTTGGGCGTCCTGGAAAGGCCGGGTGGTGGTGTGCTCCAGGCGGATAACGTACCGCAGTTCCCCGTCCGTCTGGGACCAGTAGATCTGGCAGTCCGTCCGGTCCCCCGCCCCCACCGAGAGTCCCGCCGCCAGGGCGCCCAGCACGGCGGCCGCCGCCAGCAGGGCCCGCCAGTGCCGCCGTCTCCGCTGACGGCGGAGCAGCGTCGCCATCCGGGCCTCGAAGTCCGGGGAGAAGTCATGGACGCAGTCCTCCCGGTCCGGCAGAGCGGAGAGGAATTTCTCCGCCGCCTCCGGCGCCGCCGCGTACAGGGCCTCCTCTGAGATCATCATGGCGTCTCCCCCCTCTCATCCAGAATTTCCGCCAGCTTCTTCCGGGCCCGGTGCAAGGTCTGGGTCACGGCATCAGGGGTGGCGGAGAGAAATCCCGCGATCTCCCGGGCGGAATAGCCGTTGTAGTATTTTAGCAGAAGCACCTCCCGGTACCGGGGCGGCAGGGATGCCATGGCATCGGCCAGACCGCCGCCCTCCGGCGGTGCGGACCAGACGGTCTGTTCATCCAGCTCCGTCTCCGGATGGCGCTGGCGGGAGCGATATAGGTCGATGGCCTTCCGCTCCGCCACCGTCACCACCAGATTCCGCGTCCGGGGACAGGGGCCGTCGGGGATAGTCGCCATGTGCTCCGCCAGCTTCACGAAGGACTGGTGCACCGCGTCCTCTGCGTCTTGTGGATTTTTCAGGATGTGATAGGCCACATGGTACATGAGGCCCCGGTAGGCCAGGTACAGCGCTTCAAACCTGGTCCGATCATCCGCTGTCTCCATGGTTGCCAGATATTCCAGCATGGCGTTCCCTCCTGTCCCTCTGCTCTCTATGACGCTGGAGCGGGCGCAAATCTGACGGCCGGATTTGAAAATTCATGAAAACAGGCGGGAGTACTCCCGCCTGTTCTGCTATGCAGCGCCCAGCTCCGCCTCCTGCTGCCGGACCGAGGCCTCCATGGCCTCCAGGCTGTCCAGGGACAGCAGATCGCTGAATATATAATTCTGCAGCTCCAGCCCCGGAATACCAGTCTGGAACTCCCCGTTTTCCGTGCTGGCCAAAAGGATGCTGTCCTGGAGGAGACCTCGCAGCTCCCAGAAAAACCCGGCGATGGCCTCCGGGTCAAACTGGTGTTCCTCCCGGCCAAAGTTGATGTCAAAGGTTACCGACCTGTTGTCCGATGTGTATGCCTGCCCGTTCCCATCAAAGGCCCACAATTCATAGGCGTATTCCGCCCAGCCCTGGTACATCTCCGGCTCGTATTGCAGCAGGTAGTCCTCGCCATCGATCTTGCAGGCAAATACGCTGGTCCAGCCGGCATGGGACGGATGGGCTCCGGCGGACCACAACTCCACGCCGTCCTGCCGGATGACCTGCAGGATATACCAAGCGGGATAGTAATCTGTCTCCGGGGTGAGCACCGTCACCAGCTCCGTGGTCTCCGGCATGCCGTCGTGGTCGAAGTCGTAGTCCTCCGACAGTACCTCTGTGGTCTGTTCCAAAGCGGAGCCAGACAGCGTTCCGTCCTGGTTCATACGCACGGTGCAGCGGTAGGTGTGGGGCTCCCCTGCGTCCCCACCCCGGCCGACCGTCAGCAACAGGGTGTCCATGTCCGGCCATGTGCCCCAGTCCTCCGGGAGAAATTCGTACTCCGGGATGGGGCTGCCGTCCGGCAGGGTGAAGTCCCAGCTGATCCAGCAGGCGGTGGAGATGACCTTCACCTGGGTCCAGGTCCGGCCGCCATAGGCGATAGCCACCAGATTATTTGCCGGAGACCACCGCGCCGACTGCCAGAGCGCCCCTTGGTCCTGCCAGAGAAGTTCACCGGTCTCCGTGTCCACGATCTGCAGGAATTCCGGCACCACGTATCCGCTGACATACATCTCACTCTTTCCCGCTGTCCGGACCTGGAACCGCCCGTTGGGGGACAGGGTCTCTCCCTCCACCTGGGCTACCGGTGCGGCCTCCAGAGGCGCTTGGTACTCCGCCGTCTCCTGCCGCTGTGCCGCCATTTTGGGGGACGCCACCCCCGCTGTGACCGCCGTGATAACTGCCAGTGCCAACACGCCAAAAATCCGCCGTTTGTCCATGAAAAACCACCCCGCAAGCTGTTTTGCAAACAGTTTACAGGGTGGTTTTGCCTGATGTCAACTACAATCCAGTAACAGCTCAGCCGTTCAGCCGGGCAAGCATCTCCTCCCGGGCCCCGGCGATATACGCATCGTAGGTGCACATCTTGTCGATGAGCTTCCCGTCCACGAACTCCATGACCCGGTTGGCGATGGTCTGGACAAACTCATGGTCGTGGCTGGCGAAGAGGACCACGCCCTTGAAGTCGATCAGGCCGTTGTTGACGGCGGTGATGGACTCCAGGTCCAGGTGGTTGGTGGGCTGGTCCAGCACCAGGGCATTGGAACCGAACAGCATCATCCGGGACAACATGCACCGGACCTTCTCGCCGCCGGAGAGGACCTTGACGGGCTTGTACACGTCGTCGCCGGAGAACAGCATCCGCCCCAGAAAGGACCGCTTGAAGGACTCGGTGCCCTCCTCCGCGTTGTCGGCGGTGTACTGGCCCAGCCAGTCCACCAGATTCAGGTCGCAGTCATTGAAGAAGGCGGAGTTGTCCAGGGGGAAGTAGCTGGTGGTGATGGTGGTGCCCCACTTGAAGGTGCCCGCATCCGGCTCCAGCTCCTCCATCAAGATCTTGAACAGCGTGGTGGTGGCGATCTCGTCCTCCCCCACGAAGGCGATCTTGTCGCCCTTGTTCACCCGGAAGCTGACGTTGTCCAGCACCTTCCGGCCGTCCACGGTCTTGGTGAGGCCCTCCACCGCCAGAATCTCCTTGCCCGGCTCCCGGTCCATCTTGAAGCCCACGAAGGGATAGCGCCGGGAGGAGGCGGGCATCTCCTCCACCGTCAGCTTGTCCAGCAGCTTCCGGCGGGCGGTGGCCTGCTTGCTCTTGGACTTGTTGGCAGAGAAGCGGGAGACGAACTCCTGGAGCTCCTTGATCTTCTCTTCCTTCTTCTTGTTCTGGTCCCGGATCAGCCGCTGCATCATCTGGCTGGATTCGTACCAGAACTCGTAGTTGCCCACATACATCTTGATCCCGCCGTAGTCCACGTCCACGATATTGGTGCACACGGTATTCAGGAAGTGGCGGTCGTGGCTCACCACGATAATAAGGCTCTCGCACTCCAGAATGAAGTCCTCCAGCCACTCCACGGCGTGGATGTCCAGGTGGTTGGTGGGCTCGTCCAGCAGGATGATGTCCGGCTTGCCGAAGAGGGCCTGGGCCAGCAGCACCTTCACCTTCTCCTTGGCGGTCAGCGTGCTCATCTCGCTGTACAGAATGTCCTCGGACAATCCCAGGCCCTGGATCAGGCGGCTCACGTCGCTCTCCGCCTCCCAGCCGTCCATGTCGGCAAACTCCGCCTCCAGTTCGCTGGCCTTCACACCGTCGGCGTCGGTGAAGTCCTCCTTGGCGTAGAGGGCGTCCTTCTCCTTCATGATATCGTAGAGCCGCTGGTTGCCCATGATGACCGTGTCCAGCACCGTGTACTGGTCGTACTGGAAGTGGTCCTGCTTCAAAACGCTCATCCGCTGATCCTTGGAGATCACCACCTCGCCGGTGGTAGGCTCCAGATCCCCGGAGAGGATCCGCAGGAAGGTGGTCTTTCCGGCGCCGTTGGCGCCGATGATGCCGTAGCAGTTGCCGGGGGTGAACTTCAGGTCCACGTGCTTGAACAGGGTCTGTCCGCTGAAATTGAGACTGACGTCATTGACTGTGATCATAGCTTGTATCCTTTTTCATATCTGCGTATTTCATCGCGGCAGTAGGCGCGTTTTCCGCGCCTGCTGCCGCTCTGTGATCCGATTAGCCCTCTTCCGCGATCTTGCGGCCCATGAGGGTGCCCATGACAGAGGCCATCATCAATCCCCGGGTCCAGCCGGAGCTGTCGCCCAGGCAGTGGAGGCCCTGGAGGCTGGTGTTGAAGTCGGTGTCCATCTTCACCCGGTTGGAATAGAACTTCAGTTCCGGGGAGTACAGCAGCGTCTCATAGGCGGCGAAGCCCGGCACCACGTAGTCCATGGCCTGGATGAAGTTGATGATGTTGGTCATGGCCCGGTAGGGCATGGCGGCGGTGATGTCACCGGCCACGGCGTCCGGCAGGGTGGGCCGGATGTTGGACTGGGCCAGCTCCTTCTGCCAGGTGCGCTTGCCATCCAGAATGTCCCCGAACCGCTGGACCAGGATCTGGCCGTTGGCCAGCATGTTGGTCAGCTCGCCCACCTTCTGGGCATAGGCGATGGGCTGGTTGAAGGGGATGGAGAAATTGTGGGAGCACAGGATGGAGAGGTTGGTGTTGTCGCTCTTCAGGTCCTTGTAGGAGTGGCCGTTCACCACTGCCAGGTTGTTGTCGTAGTTCTCCTGGCTGACGAAGCCTCCGGGGTTCTGGCAGAAGGTGCGGACCTTGTTCTTGAAGGGCTTGGGATAGCCCACCAGCTTGGACTCGTACAGCACCCGGTTCACCATCTCCATGACCTCGTTGCGGACCTCCACCCGGACGCCGATGTCCACAGTGCCGGGGGCGTGGGCGATGTTGTGCTCGGCGCAGAGCTTCTCCAGCCAGTCGGCGCCCCGGCGGCCGGTGGCCACCACGGTATGCTTGGCGTAGATCTCCAGGTCCGTCTTGCCGTCGGAGATGGCCACGCCCTTGCAGACCTCGTTCTCCAGGATCAGGTTGCTGCACTCATAGCCGAAGTACATCTCCACCCCGTTCTCCTGTAAGTACCGCTCGATGGCGAGGTAAATGCCCTGGGCCTTCTCGGTGCCCATGTGGCGGATGGGGCAGTCCACCAGCTTCAGCCCCGCCTGGATGGCCCGGCGGCGGATCTCCTTCCGCTCCTCCTCGTGGCCCAGGCCCTCGATGTGCTCATCCGCGCCGAACTCCAGGTAGATCTGGTCGGCGTAGTCGATGGTCTCCTGGGCCAGGTCCGCCCCGATCAGGGTGGGCAGGTCGCCGCCCACCTCATAGCTGAGGGAGAGCTTGCCGTCGGAGAAGGCGCCGGCGCCGGAGAAGCCGGTGGTGATGTGGCAGTAGGGCTTGCAGTTCACGCACTTCTTGGTCTTGTCCTTGGGGCAGTGGCGCTTTTCCACCGGCTGTCCCTTTTCCACCATGACGATCTTCTGGCGGCTGCCCTTCTTAATCATCTCCAAAGCGGTGAAGATACCGGCGGGGCCGGCGCCAACAATGACAACATCTGCGTTCATAGTCTTCTCTCCTCGTTTTTCCTCATTTGGCTGACAGGTCCACCCCGCGGCGCACCAGGGAATACGGCGGCACCGCCTTGGGAAGGTCCATATAGAATTTCATCTGTGGGGTGCGGGGTTCCACCAGGGGCGCCCCCGCCTCGTCCCGCATCTCCGGCACGGTTATGGAGAAGGGCCGCAGATCCGGGCCCACGATCTCCACCGTGTCCCCGGCGCGGAACTTGTTCCGCAGGGACAGCACGGCGTGCCCAGCGCTGTCGCAGTCCGTCACCACCGCCGCCACCTGCCATTCCCGGACATAGCGGGAGGTGGCGTAATACTGGCCCGGCGGGCCGTAGTAAAAGCCGGTGGAGTAGGGCCGGTGGCTCACGTGCTCCACCTCGTCCCGCCACACGGGATCGACGGACTCCCCTGCCGCCGCGGCGTCCAAACAGTGGCGGTAGGCCCCGGTGACGATGGCCGCGTAGTAGGCGGACTTGGCCCGGCCCTCGATCTTCAAACTGGAGAGGCCCGCGCCGCACAGGTCCCCCAGGTGGTCGATCATGCACATGTCCCGGGAGTTCAGGATATAGGTGCCCTGCTCGTCCTCAAACACCGGGAAATACTCTCCCGGACGCTTCTCCTCCACCAGGGCGTACTGGTACCGGCAGGGCTGGGCACAGGCGCCCCGGCTGGAGTCCCGGCCGGTCATATAGTTGGAGAGCAGGCACCGCCCCGAGTAGCTGACGCACATGGCGCCGTGGACGAAGGCCTCGATCTCCAGGTCCGCCGGGGTCTTGTCCCGGATGGTGCGGATTTCCTCCAGACTCAGCTCCCGGGCCAGGATCACCCGGCTGGCCCCCAGGTCGTGCCAGGCCCGGGCGGTCTCGTAGTTGCAGATGCTGGCCTGGGTGGAGATGTGCCGCTCACACCGGGGGGCGTACTTCCCCGCCATGGTAAAGGCCCCCAGGTCCGCCACGATCAGGGCGTCCACCCCGGCGTCCGCCAGCCGTTCCAGGTGCTCCGGCAGGCGGGCCGCCTCGTCGTTCCGGGGCATGGTATTGATGGTGCAGTGGACCCGGACGCCGTGGCTGTGGGCAAAGGCCACCGCCTGGGGCAGCTCCTCATCGGAGAAGTTCCCCGCAAAGGCCCGCATCCCAAAGCTGGTGCCCGCCAGATACACTGCGTCCGCGCCATAGAGCACGGCCATTTTCAGCCGCTCCATGTCCCCCGCCGGGGCCAGCAGCTCCGGCTTGTCCCGCTTAACCGCCATAGGAGCTGCTGTTGACGAACGCGTTGTGTTCCGCCAGCGTGGTGGAGAAGTGGTGCTTGCCGTCCGTGCCCAGGGCGTAGTAATAGTAGTCCGTGCTGTTGGGGTTCAGCGCCGCGTCGATGGAGGCCAGGCCCGGGTTGGAGATGGGCGTGGGGGGCAGGCCCGCGTTCTGGTACAGGTTGTAGGGGGAGTCGGTCTGCATGTCCGCGCTGGTGATGGGGCCGGTGTGGTCCGGCAGCGCATAGAGCAGAGAGGCGTCGATCTGCAGCAGGCCGTAGGTCCCCTGCTTGTTGCCGGAGCCCTCCAGCCGGTTGTAAATGACAGAGGCGATGTTGGCCTGATCCGTGCCGTCGGTCTCCTCCTCGATCAGGGAGGCGATGGTGATGATCTCCTGCAGGGAGTAGCTGGACTCCTCCACCTGGGTCATCCGCTCCTCGTCCATGCGGCTGACAAAGTTGCGGATCAGCCGGTCCAGGGCGTCCTCGGCGTTATGGCCCACATAGAACTCATAGGTGTCCGGGAAGAGGAAGCCCTCCAGTCGGCTCAGGTCCTCGGATTCGTTGTCGATGAAGTCGTAGTCAAAATCGCCGGTCTGGGCGGCCTCGGTCAGGGCCTCCTCCGTGTTGACGCCCTTTTCCGCCAGCAGGGCGATGGTCTGGCGGACGGTGTAGCCCTCCGGAATGGTGACGGTCACCGTCTCCGCGCTCAGGTTGCCGGAGGAGCTGCGCATCCCAGCGATCAGGGCGTGGTAGTCCATGTCGGTGTTCAGCTCATAGGTGCCGATGCCCACCTCTTCGCTGGCGCCGGTGACGGCCGCGAACAGGCGGAAGAACCACTTGTAGCGGATCAGTCCGGCGTCCTGCAGCTTTTCCGCGATGCTGCCCATGTCGTCATCCGCGGTGATCTCAATGGTGATCTTGGTGGTGGAGGGGATGTCCCGGCTGAAAGCACACAGGTCGCTGGCCAGCAGCCAGCCCACGCCAGCCAGGATGGCCGAGGCCACCAGCACGCACAGGATATACAGGACCGGGTTGATCCGGCGGCGCTTGCGCCGCCGCCGCTGCGGCTGCTGGGACGGATTGCCCTGGCTCCTCCCCGTATGGCCCGCCTGGCTGCGGCGCACCTGGGACGCGTCCCAGCTGGCGGTATCGCCGTTTTTGTAATCAGACATAGGAACCTCCATTTTCTCGCCCCGGCGGCGCGCCGCCGGAAACGTCCCGGGATGGGGAAGAAATCTTCCCCTCCCTGCAATTTTTTTCAGCGGCCAGGCTCCCTTTGGAAGCCGGGCGCATAGAATGTCTCAAAGCGAGGTGACAATCATGTGCTTCAACAACGGAAACAACAATTGTTCCTGCCTGTGGCTCATCATCATCGTCGTGCTGATCTGCTGCTGCTGTGGCAGCGGGAACGCCCTCGGCGGCAATAGCTGCGGCTGTGGCTGCGGCTGCGGCTGCGGGTGCGGCAACGACGGCTGCAACAACGGCTGCTGCTGACGGCTGCGGAGAAAATGGGGCGTGTTCGTCCCATTTTCTTTGCTCCCGTCGGGGACAGCCCCTAGTTCAGCAGCGGCTCCACCCGAGAGAGCACCTCCCGGCGGATGTCCTCCACTGTCCGGGGCGCGTCCCCGGCGGCGCAGTCGATCACCGACCAGCCCAGATCCCGGGCAATCTCGCGGGCGCCCTCCCGGCAGCGGCGGAGATAAGCCCCGTCCTGCTCGTGAATGTCCGCAGCGGTGGCGGTCGCCTGCTCCCGATGCCGGAGCATCTTCTCAGACACCTCTGTGGGCAGATCCAGGTACAGCACCAGGTCCGGCGCGGGCAGGCCCATGCGGCCGTATTCCAGGTCGAAGAGCCAGTCCAGAAATGCCTGCCGCTCCCCTTCCGGGAGCTTGGACGCCTGGTGGACGGCGTTGGAGGTGGTGTACCGGTTGGCCACCACGATGCCGCCTTCCTCATAGAACCCGCCCCAGTCCTCCTTGTAGGAGGCGAAGCGGTCCACGGCGTACAGCACCGACGCGGCGTAGGCGTTCACGTCCCCGGGCCTGTTGCCCAGGGCTCCGTGGAGGTAGAGGTTCGCCGGTTCGGCAAAGGGGTTGCCATACCGGGGAAAGTCGATCTCCCGATATGCGATGCCCCGCTGGGCCAGGGTCTCGCACAGGAGCTTTGCCTGGGTGGCCTTGCCGGAGCCGTCCGTGCCCTCGAATACAATCAGTTTTCCGCTCATCTGTGTCTCTTCTCCTGCTTGACATGGATTAAAAACAGCGGCAGCTTCATCATCCGGCCGATGCGGCGGGGCTCCTTGCACAGGCGGTAGAACCACTCCAGCCCGTGGTCGGTCCAGAATTTTGGGGCCCGCTCCACCACGCCGGCGAATACGTCCAGACTGCCCCCCAGGCCGCACAACAGCCGGGCGCCTGTGGCGGCGCCGTTCTTCGCCATCCACTTCTCCTGCTTGGGGGCGCCCAGGCAGACGAACACTACGTCCGCGCCGCTTTGGCGGATGGCCGCTACCACCGGGCCGTCCTCCTTGAAATAGCCGTCGTGGGTGCCGGCGATCCGCAGCCCCGGATGGGCCGCGGCCAGCTTCGCTCCCGCCTGCTCCGCAACACCGGGCTTGGCGCCCAGGAGGTAGAGGGACTTCCCTTCCTCCGCCAGTTTATCCATCAAATGGGTCGCGAATTCAACGCCCGGCGTCCTTTCCTTCAGAGGCGTCCCCAGCATGGCCGCGCCCTTGATGACGCCGATGCCGTCCGGCAGCACCAGATCCGCGCCGTTCACCGCGGCCCTGGCCCCGCTGTCCTCCCGGCAGACCTCCACGATCTCCGGATTGGGGGTCACCACATAGTGGGGGCCCGGACTGCGGACCAGCTCCATCCCCCGCTCCACGGCCTCTGCCATGGTCAGGTTGTCAAAGCCGACGCCCAGCACGTCGATGCGCATGAAATCACCTCGCTACATACTCATACAGGATAGCAGTATACCACAAGCCGCCGCGTTTGTCCAACCAAAAATCAACAGGGACGCCAAAAACCGGCGTCCCTGCTGAACGATTCAGTTTTCCGGCGCCGGTACCGCCTGCTTTTTCCGGAAGTCCGGCAGCTGGGCCAGCACCACGGCCGCCAGCATCAGCA
>NZ_CAKVVF010000006.1:0-7807 GCF_934833455.1 Oscillibacter sp. KLE 1728 | reverse complement strand
ACTCATCCGGTCCCCTAGGATCAGCGCCCCGGCGACGGTGGCGAACACGGACTCCAGACTCAGCAGCAGGGACACCACCGTGGGGTTGGAGTCCTTCTGCGCCAGGATCTGGAGGGTGTATCCCACGCCGCTGGAGAAGATGCCCACATACAGGACAGGCCCGATACAGGCCAGCAGCCCCGCCCAGTCAGGCGTCTCCATCACCAGCATCAGTCCGGCAGAGAGCACCGCCATCACCAGGAACTGTACGCAGGACAGGGCCACCCCGTCCACCTTCCGGGTAAAGTGGTCGATCAGCAGGATGTGTCCGGCGAAGCAGAAGGAGCACAGCAGCACGTACCAGTCCCCCTCCGTGATGGAAAAGGACTCCTGCACGCACAGCAGATACAATCCCACCACCGCCAGCGCCACACTGAGCCAGATCGCCCGGGGCGCCTTTTGCCGGAGGAAAATCCCCGCAATGGGCACGATGACAATATAGAGGGCCGTGATGAACCCCGCCTTGCCGGAGGTGGTGGTCTCCAGCCCCATCTGCTGGAGGTTGGTGCCCATTGTCAGGACCACGCCGCAGCAGATACCGCCGATGGCCAGATCCCGCCAGGAACCGGGCCGGGCCTGGGCCTCCTCCTGAAAATCCCGCCGCCGCAGGCAGCGGAACACCAGACACAGCACCAGCAGAAACACAAAGGCCACCGCGCTTCTGGCGGCGGTGAAGGTGAAGGGACCCACATGGTCGGCGGCCACGCTCTGGGCCACGAAGGCGGTGCCCCAGATCAGAGCCGCCAGCACGGGGAATACATTTTGACGGATGTGGTTGACTTTCATCAGACTTGCTCCTCACCAGGATCTATGCTATACTTTTGCAAACTCCCGCAGATTTGATGTCCGGGATCAAAAGCCGCGAACAAATAAAAATTTTAACACAACGGGGCGGAAATGGCAAGACCCGGTTCCTCCCCGAGAAAAGGAGGCGGCCCATGCTGCTGTTTGACATGGACGGGACGCTGATCGACTCCAACGGCGTCTGGAAAAACGTGGACCGGGAATTTCTGGCCCGGCGGGGCATTGCGTACACCCACGCCTATTACGAGGGCGTAGCCCATACCATCCTTCCCCTGGCCGCCAAGTTCACCAAGGAGTACTGCCACCTCACGGAGTCCTGCGAGGAGATCATTGCCGAGTGGATGGAGATGGCCAGGGACGCCTATGCCCATGTCACGGTGAAGCCCGGCGTCCGGGCGTATTTAAAGCAGTGCCGGGCAGAGGGCCGCCGGATGGCGGTGGTGACCTCCAGCGTGCCGGAGCACTGCCGCACCGCCCTGACCCACCTGGACCTGATGAAGTACTTTGAGGGTGTCACTCTGGCCCACGACCTGGGGTTGGAGAAAAAGGACCCGGCCCTGTGGCGTGCCGCCGCAGAGCACTACGGCGTGGCACCGGAGGACTGCACGGTGTTCGATGACAGCCTCTCCGCCTGCAAGGGCGCCAGGGCTGCAAAGATGCGGGTGGTGGGCGTTTACGACGGTTTCTTCGCCCAGGACGAGGCGGCCATGCGGGGATTTTGCGACGTGTATATCCGGAGCTTTGAGGAGCTGCTGCTCCCGCCCCGGCAGGCACTCCGCCCATGAGCGGCCTGCCTGAGGCCCTGGAGACGGCGCGGGAGGCCGGAGAGGTGCTCTCCGCCGCGGTCCTTTCCCAGGAAAACGCCGAGGGGCTGGACGGCTCCGGCCTGGACTTCCGGGACTGCCGGTTCCAGTCCTGCCGCCTGCGGAACTGCGATTTCACCGGCGCAGCCTTTTACGGCTGCACCTTCACCGGATGTCTCCTGGAGAACTGCCGCCTCTCCGCCACCTATTGGAAGGACTGCCGCCTCTCCGGCTGCAAATGGGACGGCGCGGACCTGCGCCGCTCCCGGTGGAAGGACAGCGTTCTGGAGGAGACTCTGCTTCGTTATGTCAACTTTTCCGGCGGCGTCTGGGAGCGTATTTCCGTGAAGGGATGTGACTTCACAGAGTCTACGCTCTCGGAGATGCGGCTGAAAAAAGCTGCCATGGAGAAGACGGACCTGACCGGGGCGGAGCTGTTTCGCACCAGCCTTGCCGGCATGGACCTGACGGCCTGCACCCTGGACCGGATCGTGCTGTCGGAGACCTGCCGGGAGCTGAAGGGCGCCGTCATCAACGCCGCCCAGGCCGCGGTGGTGGCCCGGATTCTGGGCATCCGGGTGGAGCTGTAGGGGGGTGCATCTGTCCAGCCGCAGGCATGGCTGATCCCCGTGCAATGGACCGGATCTCCCACCCCCGATCACACACAAAACACCAGGGCCCGCCGTTTTCGGCGGGCCCTCTGCTGTTCAGATTGCTTTCTGCTGGCCAATCACGTCCCGGCACCAGGCAAACAGCCGGTCCGTGAGGGCTGTCAGGTCCTCCCGGCACTCCCCTGCTTTCAGGGCCTGGGCAGTTTGCAGAAGCTCCAGGTCCTGCCCGGTCAGGTGCTGTTCCAGGTCTGATCTCCGGCGGCAGTAGAGCCCCTGCTCTGCATACAGCTTGGCCTGCAGCAGGAACACGGCGGCCTTGCAGGCCTCCGCCACCGCCTCCCGGCTTCTGCCGTGGAGAAAGTTATGGCAGCACAGGTGATACAGTCCGCAGACCCCCTGATGGAGGGCCCGGCGGGCGTCCCCTGGCTCCTCCGGCGGCAGCAGGTCCGCAAGGCGTCCGCACCAGTCGGTGGTGTCCCGGCGGAACTGGAACAGCTCCCCCCGGTCCCAGGCCGCCAGCTCCGCCGTACCGGAGACGAAGCCGCACAGCTTGTCCCGGTCCGGCAGGTCCTTCACGGCTGCCCGGTAGGTCTCCAGGTCTTGCAGAGAGCAGCTGTCCAGAATGCACACCACGTCGATGTCGCTGTCCGGTCCGGCTTCTCCCCTGCCCCGGCTGCCCTGGAGGCCGATGTACCGCACCCGGTCCCCAAAGGCGGCCCGGACGGCCCCGCAGTATTGCTTCATCCAGTTTTCGATCTCCATCATCACAGTTTCCTCATGTGGGCTCCCGCGGATTTCAGCATCAGCTTCTTTTTGCCCACGGTGTCAAAGGCCACTTCCGCCAGGGCGTCGCCGCCCATGGGCCGGACAGAGAGCACCATGCCCTTCCCGAAGGCGGTGTGCTCCACCATGTCCCCCTGCTGTAATTGCAGCAGGGGCGCCGCCGGGGCGGCGTTCTTCCGGGTGGAGGACGCCTGCTGGACAGAGGCCAGGGGCCGCTGGGGCGCCTGGGCCGGGGCCCGGTAGCTGTGGACGCCGCCGCTGCTCCAGGAGCCGCCGGCGCGGGCGGGGGAGCTGCCCCAGCCGTCCTCGTACCGGTCGCCGCCGAAGGTGCCGTCGTGCTCCATACCGCCGAAACGGGGCTCCGGCTTGCTCTCCCAGCGCATGTTCTCCTCCGGGATCTCTTCCAGGAACCGGGAGGCCCGGTTGGCGCTGGTACGGCCGTACAGCATCCGCTGCCGGCAGTTGGTGAGGGTCAGCTTCTCCTTGGCCCGGGTCATGGCCACGTAGCAGAGCCGCCGCTCCTCCTCCAGCTCCTCCTGGTCGTACTGGGCGGAGGCGCCGGGGAAGATCCCCTCCTCCATCCCCACCACGTACACCACCGGGAACTCCAGCCCCTTGGCGGAGTGAATGGTCATCATGGTGACGCAGTCGTCGCTGGCCTCCACGCTGTCCAGATCTGTGTACAGGGCAATCTCGTTCAGGAAGCCGGAGAGGGTGGCGTCCTCCGGCTGCTGCTCCAGGAAGCCCAGGATGTTGGATTTCAGCTCCTGAACGTTCTCGATGCGGCCCCGGCTCTCCATGTCGTTCTTCTCCTCCAGGGCCTTTACATAGCCGGTCTGGTCGCAGACGGCGTCATAGAACTCCGGTAGGGCCAGCTCCGTGCCCGCCCGCCGCAGGCCGTCGATCAGGTCCGCGAACTTCAGCAGCTTGGCGGAAGACGCTTTCAGCTCCGGGAACAGGTCCGCGTTGCGGATGATCTCGTACAGCGACGCCCCCTGGCTCTCCGCCAAGGCGCCCACCTTGTCCAATGTGGTGGCGCCGATGCCCCGGGGCGGGTTGTTGATGATCCGCCGCAGCCGCAGGTCGTCCAGGGGGTTGTTCAGCACGCACAGATAGGCCAGCATGTCCTTGACCTCCGCCCGGTCGAAGAACTTCATGCCCCCCACTACTTTATAGGGGATGCCGTTGCGCTTCATGGCGTATTCCAGGGCGTTGGACTGGGCGTTCATCCGGTAGAGGACCGCCGTGTCCCGGAAGTTCCTGCCCCGGTTCACCCCCATCAGGATGTCCCCGGCCACGTAGTTGGCCTCGTCGCTCTCGTTGAAGGTGGTCTTGACCGTCACCACATCGCCCCCGCCGTTGTCGGTCCAGAGGGTCTTACCCTTGCGGCCCTGGTTGTTCTGGATGACGGCGTTGGCCGCATCCAGAATGTTCTGGGTAGAGCGGTAGTTCTGCTCCAGGCGAATGGTCCGGGCGGTGGGGTACTGCTCCTCGAAGTTCAGGATGTTTTCGATGTTGGCCCCCCGGAAGCGGTAGATGGACTGGTCGTCATCGCCCACCACACAGAGGTTTTTGTACCCCCCCGCCAGGAGGCTTGTCAGCAGATACTGTAAGTGGTTGGTGTCCTGGTACTCGTCCACCAGCACGTAGCGGAACTTGCGCTGGTAGTAGTCCAGCACCGACCGCTCCTGCTGCAGTAGTGTTACCGTGTGAAAGATGATGTCGTCAAAGTCCAGGGCATTGGCGGTGCGGAGCTTCTTCGCATAGGCGGCATAGATCTTGGCGATGCGGGTCATCTTCCAGTCCCCCGCCGCCTCGTACCGCTTGGCAAAGTCCTCCGGCGTCTCATACTGGTCCTTGGAGTGGCTGATGGCGGCCAGGACGCTCCGGGGCGGGAAGGTCTTCTCCTCCAGGTTCAGCTCCTTCAGAATGTCCTTGATGACCCGCTTGGAGTCGTCGGTGTCGTAGATGGTGAAGTCCTTGTCGAACCCCAGCCGGTCGATGTCCCGCCGCAGGATGCGCACACAGGCGGAGTGGAAGGTGGAGGCCCAGATGTCGTTGGCCTCCGGCCCCAGCCGGGCGGCCAGCCGGTCCTTCAGCTCCCCTGCCGCCTTGTTGGTGAAGGTGATGGCGATGATCTCCCAGGGCTTGGGCGCGTCCAGGGCGCAGAGCCGCCGGGCCCGGCGGACGTCCTCCTCCGTGGGCCGGGCGGGGAAGCTCTCCAGAAATTGAAGATCCTCTTCCGTGGCCCAGGCCGGCACCTCTTCCGAATCGCTTCCCCGGCCGTAGGTCAGCAGGTTGTACACCCGCTGGATCAGCACCGTGGTCTTGCCGCTGCCGGCGCCCGCCAGCAGCAGCAGCGGACCCTCCGTGGTCATGGCAGCCTGGCGCTGCATGGGGTTCAGCCTGGATAAGTCCTGGGCGATGACCGCCCGGCGGGCGGCAATGTAGCGTTGTTTGAAGTCTTCCATAAGTCCACCGTTCTCCATCCGTCTCAAAAGTCTCGGCCCCTATTTTACGGCAAAATCCCCTTCCGGTCAAGGCGGGAAACGGCTGTTGCCGGTTTGCCGCTTTTGTTACCAATTTGAGGTTGACAAATGTCTACCTATTTGATATGGTCCAATCAGAAGACCAGGTAGACACTCGTATACCATGGAGGTGAGACTATGCAGGTGAACCTGTCCGACAGCGAGTGGAAGCTGATGAACCGGCTGTGGGAGCAGTCCCCCCGGACCATCATGGAGTTGACGGCCTCCCTGAAGGAGGACACAGGCTGGAGCAAGAACACGGTGATCACCATGCTCGCCCGGCTGGAAGCCAAGGGGGCCGTCCGGCACGAGGAGGGCGGCCGGGCCAAGCGGTACTTCCCCGCGGTGGACCGCGAGGACGCCGCGGCGGCGGAGACGGAGAGCTTCCTCTCCCGGGTCTACGGCGGCAGCCTGGGCCTGATGATGAGCGCCATGGTGGAGAGCCGCCAGCTGACGGAGGCGGACATCGCGGAGCTGTCCGCTATTTTGGAACGAGCGGGAGGCGAGGAACATGCGTGAGATCCTGTTGACATCTTCCGTGCTGATCCTGGCGGTCCTGCTGTTGCGGCGGGCCTTCCGGGACCGGATTTCCCGCCGGGCCCAGTATGTCCTGTGGGCGCTGGTGCTGGTGCGGCTGCTGGTGCCGGTGAGCCTGCCGGGAGCGGACTTCTCCGTCCTGTCGGCGGCGGAGCCGGTGGGCCGGACAGTGACGGAACGGCTGGAACAGCGGGAAATTTACAGAGTGCCGCTGGCCCCCTCTCCCATGGGGACAGCGCCCCAGGTCACATCCCCCGCACCTCAGATAGAGGGAGGCGGCTCCCCCTCCGGGGAGGCGGCCGCGCCCTCCGGCGGGGAGGAAGCCTTTTCTTACCCGGTCATCCGGGAGCGGGTGGTGACGGCGGCGGACCTGCTGACGGTCCTCTGGCTGATCGGCATCGCCGCCATGGCGGTGTGGTTTCTGGTGACCAACCTGCGCTTCTGGCAAAAGCTCCGGAGGACGAGGGCGCCCTATGCCGCGGAGAACTGCAGGTATCCCGTCTATCTGGTGGAGGCGGGTCTCCCCTCCCCCTGTCTGTTCGGACCTGTCCGGCCCGCCATTTATCTTACCCCCGCCGTTGTCGCCTCTCCGGAGCGGCTGCGGCATGTGCTGGCCCATGAGACCGCCCACGCCCGCCATCTGGACCCGTTGTGGTCGCTGCTGCGGAGCGTGTGCCTCGCGGTGTACTGGTTCGACCCTCTGGTGTGGATCGCCGCCGCCGTCTCCAAGGCCGACGGGGAGCTGGCCTGCGACGAGGCCGCCATCCAGGCCCTGGGAGAGGGCGAACGCATCCCCTACGGCAAAACGCTGCTGTCCCTGATTCCGGTGCGGACGGGTCCCGGCTCTCCCCTGCTGTCCGCCACCACCATGACGGCAGATAAGCGGCAGCTGAAGGACCGGATCGCCCGCATCGCCCAGGGACAACAGACCCGGGCAGCGGCTTTGTTTCTGGTTCTGGCGCTGGCAGCGGGCGTCTGCGCCGTCACCTTCACCGGGGCCAAGGCGGATGGGGAAACCGGCGGTGTCCGCTCCCTCACCGGCGACGAGCTGGCGTATTTTAATGAGGAGTTCTTCAATCAGGAGGGTACTTACAGCATCCGCAACCAATTTTTGAACTCCCTGTACGAGAAGCCGGAGGACATCGACCTCTTTGAGCTGTTCTATTGCGGCACGGGGATCGACGCGCCTATGACCGATGAGGAGCTGCGGCAGGTGGGCAGCTTTGACACCGCAGGGGAGCTGATCTGCCCTGTGGACAAGATGTCCGTGGAGGCCATCAACCAGGTGCTGCTGGAGAACACCGGCCTCACGCTGGAGGAGACGGGGCGGATCGGGATGGACTACTTCCAGTACCTCCCGGAGTATGATGCCTACTATCACAGCCACGGGGACACCAACTACTTCTCGGGCGTCAACATCACTGCCGGGGAGCGGGTGGGCGATACCATCCGGCTCTACTACGACGACACGTTCCATGTTGACGGCTGGAAGTGCGTGACACTGGAAGAACAGGCCGACGGCTCCTACTGGTTTGTCTCCAACCAGCCCAGTGAGCGGCCCGCCATCCCTACCGTGTACCCGGAGGGGGAGCCGGTGCTGACCATTCCGCTGACAGACCTCACACCCTATGAGCCGGAGACCATGGAGGTCATTCGGCACCGGAATGACTGCGCCGAGCGTGGCCCCGGCTATATCATGCAC
>NZ_CAKVVF010000005.1:15587-39263 GCF_934833455.1 Oscillibacter sp. KLE 1728 | reverse complement strand
CGCCGACAGCTTTGTTAGAATACCAAATCCTTCCCCTTTTGTCAATACCTTTTTCCTCTTTTCTCGATTTTTTTCGACCGTCTTCCCACTGACGTGGATTTCGCAGGTTCTGCATGGTTTTCCGCACATTCTCTGCTTTTCATTCTCAGTTCTCGCTGTTATAATAATGTATATACAAGAAGGAGGTGGAAACTTGAGATTTTGGAAAATGAACGGCGCGGGAAATGACTTTGTGATTCTGAACAACCTGGAGGAGCACCTCCCCCTGGAGCAGCTTCCACAAATCGCCCGGACGCTGTGTGAACGGCACATGTCCATCGGGGCGGACGGGTTGATGGTTGTGGATGCCCCCTCCCAGGGCGGAGATTATCGGATGCTGTTCTATAATTCTGATGGCAGCGTAGGTGAGATGTGTGGGAACGGTGCCCGCTGCATCTGCCGGTATGGCTACGAAAACGGGCTGGCCGGAGAGACGCAGACTGTGGAGACCACGGCAGGCATCGTCACCGGCCGGCGGATCGACCAGCGGCTGTACCGCATCCGGCTGAACGACCCCACCACCGTACGACTGGATAGCCCGGTAGAGGCAGACGGCGTGACATACGTCTGCTCCTATGTGGAGCTGGGAAATCCCGGCATCCCCCACGCCGTGGTGCCATACGCCGGACTGCGCCAAGCGGACGAAAACGAGCTGCGGGAGCTGGGCCGGGCCATTCGGTGGAACAAGGTCTTTCCCAAGGGTGCCAATGTGAACTTCTACGAGATCACCGGTGAAGATCTGATTTTCGAGCGGACATTTGAACGCGGCGTGGAGGACTTCACCTATGCCTGCGGCACTGGCACCGGATCTGTGGTGACCGTGCTGACTCTGCAGGGCAAAGTCTCCGGCCACGGCGTACAGGTGGATATGACCGGCGGCCGCTTGGTGATCGACGCGGAGCGGGTCCACTCCCATATCGCCAGCCTTTATCTGACAGGCCCCACCAACGTGGTGTGCCGGGGTGAAGTTACGGATGAGGACCTTATTATAATGTAAGGCCGGAAGGCCATACAGGTCAGCAGCTATTTCAATATGTATTGGAGGAGAGAGAATGAGTACACAGCTGAGCAAAAAGTCTGTTGCCCGGAACTATGCATTTCTGGCCGTCATGCTGGGGGCCATGATCCTGGGCTCCATCGTGGGCTGGATCTTCCCCCAGGAGCTGGATGCGGAGGGGAACGTCATCAGCGCCGGCGCCACGGTGCTGGAACCTCTGGGCACCCTGTTCCTGAATATGATGTTCTGCATCGTGGTGCCCATGGTGTTTTCGTCCATTGCCGGGTCTGTGGCTACCATGAAGAGCCGCAAACGGGCCGGCAAGATCATGGGCACCACCGTGCTGACCTTCGTCATCACCGGCGCCATCGCTGCGGTCATCATGATCGTCATTATGAAGATCTTCCCCCCGGTTCTGGAGCCCTGGACCAACCTGACTGAGGGCGTGGTGGAGGATCCCATCTCCATCCCGGACCTGATCGTGAACTTCTTCACGGTGAGCGACTTCTCCGGCCTGCTCAGCCGCAGCGCCATGCTGCCCCTGATCGTCTTCTCCATTCTGTTCGGCTTCGGCGTAAATCTGGGGCCGGGTCCTGACAGCCTGATTGCAAGATTCCTCACCAGCCTGTCCGAAGCTATGATGAAGGTCGTTCAGCTAGTCACCTACTACGCCCCCATCGCCTTCTTCGGCTTCTTCGCCAACCTGGTGGCCACCTACGGCTCCCAGATCGCTACGGACTATGCCCGGGCTCTGGTGGTGTACTATCCCCTCTGCTTCATTTATATTTTTGTGGCCTTCCCCTTGTTCGCCTGGTTCGGCGGCGGCAAGGGAGCGGTCAAGGAAATGTTCCGGCACATCGCCAAACCTGCCATCACTTCCCTGGGCACCTGCTCCTCCGTGGCCACCATCCCCACCAACATGGAAGAGGCGGAGGCCACCGGTATCTCCAAGGATGTCAGCGAGATCGTGGTTCCTCTGGGCGCCACCATGCACATGGATGGCTCCTGCTTCTCTTGCATTCTGAAGATCACGTTCCTCTTCGGCGTGTTCGGCCGGCCCTTTGACAGCATCGGCGACATGGCACTGATGGTGATTGTGGCCGTGCTGTCCTCCGTGGGCATGTCCGGCGTCCCCGGCGGCGGCTACATCGGCGAGTTCATCATGTGCTCCGTGTTCTTCCCGGACCAGCTGGCCATCGCCTATCCCATCGCCATCACCATCGGAAACCTGGTGGATCCCCCCGCTACCATGATCAACTCCGCCGGCGACTATGTGGTGAGCTTTTTGGTCTCCCGCTTTGTAGACGGCAAGGACTGGTTCCAGAAAGTCCTGGCCAGCCGGAACGCCTGATCTTCCCTTTCGCAAAAAGAAGGACCTGCCGCAGGGCAGGTCCTTCTTTCGTCCTCACAGCTCCTGTTCCTGGGAGCGGCGCTCTTCCCGCTTTGCCTTCACGCTCTGTCCGAATGGTGTGGCGGCGAGACCGCCCAGAGCGGTCTCCCGCAGCTCTACCGGCAGCCGGCGGCCCACGTCGCCCATGCAGTCGATCACCTGGTCCACAGGCACCCGGCTCTCAATGCCCGCCAGGGCCATGTCCGCCGCGCTGACGGCATTCACCGCGCCGATGACGTTTCGCTTGACGCAGGGGACCTCCACCAGTCCCGCCACCGGATCGCACACCAGGCCCATCAGGTTCTTCAGCGCCATCGCCACGGCGTGGCCGATCTGCTCCGGCCCGCCGCCCCGCAGGTCCACCAGGGCCCCCGCCGCCATGGCCGCAGCCGTGCCTACCTCCGCCTGGCAGCCGCCGGAGGCGCCGGAGATGGACGCCCGGTAGCCAACCACCGCGCCGATACCGGCAGCCACATACAGCGCCCGGACGATGGCCTCCTCATCCACGGTGCCCCGGCGGTACAGCGGCACCAGCACCGCCGGCAGCACGCCGCAGGCCCCCGCCGTGGGTGCCGCCACGATCCGGTGCATGCAGGCGTTGGACTCCGCCACGCACAGGGCCGTGGCGATCACCTCCTGCAGATAGGGGCCGCAGAGCGTCTCCTGTTCGGCGGCGTAGTCCCACATCCTCTGGGCGTCGCCCCCCACCAGGCCGCTGACGCTGCGCCGGTCCGCCCGGTAGGTGTCCACGGACTCCACCATGGCCCGCCAGGTGGCGTGCATCTTCTCAAAGGAGGCCTCCGCCGTCACCTGCCGCTCCTCCACGTCCGTATCCCGCACCACCTGCCAGAAGGGCTTCCGCCCCGCCTGGATCTTGTCGAAGATCTCCTGCATGGAATCCAGAGCCATTTCAGTCTTCCTCCTTCTCGTAGTAGGTGGCGCCCAAGACGCCGTAGAGCGCCTGGATACGCTCCAGGGCATCCGCCGGGATCTTCTGGTCCGTCTCCACCACCGTCAGGGCAGCGCCGCCCCGGCGGTCCCGGTTCAGGCTCATGTTGGCGATGTTCACCCCGCTGACGGAGAGCTCATTGAGAATCCGGGACAGCTCTCCGGCCACGTCCTGGTGGCGGACCACCAGGGTGTTGAAGATGCCGGTGAAGCTCACCTCCACTCCATCCAGCCGATCCACCCGGATGCGGCCGCCGCCGGTGGAGGCCGCCTGCAGCTCCAGCTTCCGCCCGTCGGCACTCTCCACCGTCAGCACCGCCGTGTTGGGGTGGGCATCCCGCAGACGGGCCGTGTGGAAGTGGAATTCCAACCCCTGGTTGGCGGCGATCTCAAAGCTCTGAGGAATGCCCAGATCGTCCGGCTTCATCCCCAGGAGGCCCGCCACCAGCGCCCGGTCCGTGCCGTGGCCTCGGCCGGTATCGGCAAAGGAGCCGTGGAGGCCGATGTCCGCCCGCGCCACTTCCGCCCCCAGCAGGGTCCTGGCCATGCGGCCGATCCGCACCGCCCCCGCTGTATGGGAGCTGGAGGGGCCCACCATCACAGGGCCCAGAATATCAAAGATGTCCAGCATATCCGTGTTCCTCCCGGTGATCCGAAATTGCTCTCAGCGTATCACATCCTCCCCGTTTCCGCAAGAAGTTTTCCCGGGAAAGTTGACCTTTCTCCCGCCGTCCTTTATACTGGGAGCAGAAAGGAGCGTGACCGCCATGTCCTCTTTGCTGCTGCGCAATCTGCGGACCATCCTCACCTGTGATGACGGCGACGCCGTGCTGGAGCACGCCGACCTCTATTGCGAAAACGGCATCATCCGCGGTCTGGGCCCAGACCTGCCCCAGACCGCAGACACTGTGATCGACGGGTCCCATTACTGGTGCTATCCCGGCCTCATCAACACCCACCACCACCTGTATCAGGTGTTCTCCCGGAACCTGCCCCAGGTGCAGAATCTGGAGCTGTTCGACTGGCTCACCGCCCTGTATGAGATCTGGAAGGGCCTGGACGAGCAGGTGGTGCGTCTCAGCTCCCTCACTGGCATGGGGGAGCTGCTGAAGCACGGCTGCACCACCTGCTTTGACCACCACTATGTCTTTCCCGCCGGATGCGGAGACCTGATCGGCGCCCAGTTCGCCGCCGCGGAGGAGCTGGGGATGCGGATGTTCGCCTCCCGGGGCAGCATGGACCTCTCCCGCAAGGACGGCGGCCTGCCGCCGGACAGCGTGGTCCAGACGGTGGACGCCATCATGAAGGACTCCGCCCGGGTGATCGAGGCGTACCATGACCCGTCCTTCGGGTCCATGCGGCAGGTGGCCCTGGCCCCCTGCTCCCCCTTCTCCGTCAGCGGAGAGCTACTGCGGCAGAGCGCCATCCTGGCCCGGCAGTACGGCGTCCGGCTCCACACCCACCTGTGTGAGACGAGGGACGAGGAGCACTACACCTTGGAGCACTACGGCGTCCGGCCACTGGAGTACATGGCATCTCTGGGCTGGACAGGCCCGGATGTGTGGTACGCCCACGGCATCCACTTCAACGACGAGGAGCTGCGGGAGCTGGCCCGCACCGGCACCGGCGTGGCCCACTGCCCCATCAGCAACATGAAGTTGGCCTCCGGCGTGGCCCGGGTGCCGGAGATGCTGGCGCTGGGCGTCCCGGTGGGATTGGCGGTGGACGGCTCCGCCAGCAACGACGGGTCGTCCCTGATGGAGGAGCTGCGGGTGTGCTACCTGCTCCACCGGCTGACCTCCAGCGAGAAGGCCCCCTCCGGGTATCAGGTGCTGAAGATGGCCACCCGGGGCAGCGCCCGGCTGCTGGGCCGGGAGGACATCGGGCAGCTGGCTGTGGGCAAGTGCGCGGACCTCTTCCTGGTGGATTCCCGCCGACTGGAGCTGGTGGGCGGCGCGTACAGTCCCGCCGACGTGCTGGCCACGGTAGGCCTCCGCGGCCCGGTGGACTACACGGTGGTGAACGGCCGGGTCGTGGTGAAGGAGGGGCATCTCGTCACCATCGACGAGGAAAAAACCGCCGCCGATGCCCGGAATGCCTGCGGGGCGTATCTGGCAAAGGCGTAAAAAGAGCCGCTGCATCGGTTGATGCAGCGGCTCTTTTCTATTTATAAATTATAAAGGAGCGGTTGTTCAATTCCGGATTTCAGTCTCGTCCGCCCGCATCAACTGGATATACCGCAGCAGATGGCCACACTCCGCCTCTTGCAGACGTCTGACCTCGTGGAGCAGCGCCGTCCGATTCTCTCCCGCTTCTCCCTTCCGCCGGTTGTATTCCAGACTCTCCCCCAACATATAATCCACGCTGGCGTGGTAGAGATTCGCCATGCCCAGCAGGACAACAGTAGAACAGATATCTCGTCCCGTCTCAATATTGGACACATAATTTGGGCTGATTCCCAGAGTCTCCGCCGCTTGCTCCTGGGTCATACCAGCCGCCCTGCGGAGTGCCTGAATCCGTTTTCCGATAGCTTTTGTATCAATCATCACCATACCCCATTTCAGGTACAGTGTATAGTATGAGTTATTCCAGTTTGAACATCCTATATTTCATATAAATATTGACTATATTCTGGAATTTTAGTATGATAGAACCGCAAATTGTCGAAAAAGGAGGATGTCAGATATGAAAAACGTGGGAATACCGAGAAGGCTGGACGAGCTGGGACGGATTGTGATCCCGATAGATGTGCGCCGGGCTCTGTCTCTAAATGAGCGGGACACCGTAATGTTTTTTCTGGATGAAAAATCCCGCACGGTAATCCTGAAGAAAGAAGTCCCCTCCTGCATCTGCTGCCATGCTGCGGATTCTCTCAGGCAGCTCCCCCATGGGATCTATGTGTGCGAAAGCTGTCTTGCGCAGCTGTCCTGAAAAAATCCAGGCGCCGGACCGCGGGTTTCCGCAGTCCGGCGCTTGTGTCAGTTCTCTTTCCATCGCCCCAGTGTGGGCAGAAGGCTCCGCATATAGGCGCGGCACGCCTCCGGATCCGTCCGGCCCAGGGGCATGTGGGGCAGGCAGTGCTCCACCATCTCCTCCATGGTGCAGTCCTGGGCAAAGCCCTCTCCATCCCAGCACCACATGCAGTACTGCTCATTGAAGCTGCCGTCTGTGTTTTTGGCCAGGATGTCATCATTCAGCGGCATTCCACAGCTCTGGCAGACCAGGGTCCGGGGACTGCCCAGCAGGGTGTTGATGGACACGCCGAACAGCCTTGACAGCGCCTGGAGCGTCTCCACCTCCGGGATCGTCTCTCCCCGTTCCCAGCGGCTCACTGCCTGCCGGGTGACAAACAGCCGCTCCGCCACCTCGCTCTGGGACAGACCCGTCCGCTGCCGCAGCTGGGCGAACACCTCTTGAAACTCCATTCCCATCACCTCGGGACCAGTCTATCACAACAGGGCAGCGGCGTAAAGCAACCGTCGGTTGCCTGCCGCTCACGCGGCGGCGGGCACCGTCTCCGCAGGCAGGGGCGGCACCTGGAAGCGGAAGTAGTCGTAATTATAGGTGCGGTTGGGCTCCACCTCGTCCCCAAAGCGCAGCTGGATCAGCTCGCTGACCGTCACCAGCTGGTAGCCCTGCTCCAGCAGCCAGGGCACCAGGACCTCCGTGGCCGCCACCGTGCTCTCGTAGATGCTGTGGAGCAGGATCACCTGTCCGTCCAGATTCCCGGCGTTCTCCACGCCGGTCACCACCTTGTCCGCGTCCTTGGAGCGCCAGTCCTCCGTGTCGATGGACCAAGTGACGATGCTCCGGCCGGAGGTGGTCTTCAGCGTCTTGTTCATGGAGCCATAGGGCGGCCGCAGCAGCGCGGGCGTGGTCCCCAGCACCTCCTGAAACAGCGCGTCCGCCGCGGCCTGATCCGCCTGCTGGGCGGCCTGATCCATCTTGCCCAGGTTTGCGTGGCGGTAAGAGTGGCTGCCGATCTCGCAGCCCATGTCCGCCGCCCGGCGGACTGCCTCCGGCGCCTTGGGGAGATTCCGCGCCACTTCGAAGAAGGTAGCCACCGCGCCGTGCTCCTCCAGAATATCCAAAATCTGGTCCGTGTAGACCGCGTGGGGACCATCGTCAAAGGTCAGGGCCACCATGGGGCGGGTGGGATCCACCACCCGCTGGGGCTCCGGCAGCGTCTCCACGGGAGTTCCGCCGCCCTCTTCCGGGGAGGGCTCCGAAGCATTCTCCCCGCCTGCCTCCTGGCTGTCCGGGAGGAGCTCCGGCATCTCGCCGGGAGCGGGGAGAACCTGAGCCGGGGGCGCCTCTGACACCAAATGCTCCGGCGGGGTCTTGGCGGGGGTCACAATGGTGCCGCAGGAGCTCAGCAGCAGGCAGGACAGCAGAAGGGAAACCAGTCGTTTCATGATGGGATACCTTTCTTTCATCTCTTGTTTGAGTCTATCATACGGAATGCCCCGGGAAAAATCGGGTCAAAACGGATACAAAAAGGTCAAAAAGAGTGACAAAAGAAACGAAGAGTGACAAACGCCGGAGCGGGAAAGGTCCCGCTCCGGCGTTCTTTACATCCGCTGGTCCTTGCCCTCCGCGTACCAGAGGTTCCAGGTCCGGCGGTAGACCTCTGCCGCCTGCTCCGAATGGCAGACCATCCGCACCCGCTCCGGCAGGGCATGGTCCGCCAGGAAGTCCATGATGGCCCGCAGGGCCACGGTGGCCGCCAGCGGCAACGGATACCCGTAGACTCCCGTGGATATGGAGCAGAAGTCCAGGGTGCGGATGCTGTGGGCCTCCGCCAAAAGCAGGCAGCTGCGGTAGCAGGAGGCCAGCAGGGCCGCCTCCCCCTGCTCCCCGCCCTGCCAGACGGGACCCGGCGTGTGGATCACATACCGGGCCCGCAGGCGGTAGCCCGCCGTCAGCTTGGCCCGCCCCCGCTCGCAGCCCCCCAGCGTCCGGCACTCCGCCAGCAGCTCCGGCCCCGCCGCCGCGTGGATGGCCCCGTCCACCCCGGCGCCGCCCAGCAGCGTGGGATTGGCCGCGTTGACAATGGCCTCCGCGTCCGAACGGGTGATATCTCCCACCAGAATGGAAAAGCGATCCATAGCCGTCCTCCTGTTCCCCTGTGCCGTCCCGACACATCTCGTCTCTTAACAGTATATCTCCCGCCGGAAAAAAAGCAAGCCCGGATCCGGGCTTGTCCCGCGTGGCTTCCTGCGGTATAATTTGCCTGTGAACAACCACCTGTGCCCGGCGTTCTGCCGCCGGGAGAAAGGAGTCCCTATGGCAAAACAGGTCCCCTCCTACACTGGGACGCTGCGCAATCACTCCCTGACCATCCCCGCCTGCGTCAGCGAGTGCAGCGGCATCCGTATTTTCGGCCGGCGCATCAAGTCCCTGGCCTTTTCCACCGATGTAGCCATCATCAAGAACATCAACGCGGATGCCATCATCGCCGTCTATCCCTTCACGCCCCAGCCGGTGATCTCCCAGGCCATCATCAGCGTGTCCGACGTGCCGGTATTCGTGGGCGTGGGCGGCGGAATCACCACCGGCTCCCGCTCCGTCCGGCTGGCCATCCAGTCCGAGCACCAGGGTGCCTACGGCGTGGTGCTGAATGCCCCCACCTCCGACGATGTCATCCGCCAGATCAAAAAGGTGGTGGACATTCCCGTGGTCATCACGGTGGTCTCCGCTCACACGGACATCGGCAGCCGCCTGGAGGCGGGAGCCGACTTTCTCAATGTCTCCGGCGCCGCCGCCACGCCGGAGATCGTGGCGGAGATCCGCCGGGACTTCCCGAAGGTTCCCATCATCGCCACCGGCGGCCCCACAGAGGAGTCGATCCTCCGCACCATCCAGGCCGGAGCCAATGCCATTACATACACCCCGCCCTCCAACGGCGTGCTGTTCGCCCGTATCATGAACCAGCACCGGAAGGCGCTGTGAGGTCATGGCGAAAATTTTTTTGAGGCGACGGGGTTGACAAACGTCCGTCCAGGCGGTTATAATGACGGCGAATCGGTAGGTGAGGCTACCACGGGGATTCGGAATCATCCAAAGACTGCTGCCGCACAGTTGTGGAGACACAACCAGCTGGTCAACAGGCCGCGTCGACAACAAGGCGCCGCTTAACGCAGTTGCTACGCCCCGTGAAGCTAAAGCTTGGACGAAGACGCCCATTGTGTGCAGCTCTCCCTGCCGGATTTCCGGCAGGGATTTTTTTGCTGTGGAAAAGCACGGCCAAAAATTCAAACGCGCCATTTCCCCGTCCCTTCGGGGCAGCTGGAAAGGATGCGCAAAACCTCACACAGCCGATGTTCCTAACGCGCGAACGCGCATAGAGTTTTATGCAGAAAGGAGGTGCGGACCATGGAAAGCGCCAGTCAGCCACCCAGACAATACAGTCGAAAGCGAGGTAACGACTATGACCATGTTCAACAAGGATCAGATCTTTCAGCTTTTGGAGAGCCGGGACGGCGAGGCGCTCCGCGCCCTTTGGCAGGGCCGCGGCGCCGTGGACATCGCCGCCCTCCTGGACTCCGTGGAGGACGGTGCCCGGCAGGCGGCGGTGTTCCGCACGCTGCCCAAGGACCTGGCGGCAGATGTGTTCTCCTATCTCCCCGGTCCCACTCAGGCCACCCTGGCCCGCTCTTTCGCGGACGGGGAGCTGCAGCAGATTTTTGACGCCCTGCATCTGGACGACGCGGCGGATTTTCTGGAGGAGCTTCCCGCTAACCTGGTGACCCGCATCCTCCGCTCCGCCAGCCCTCAGCGCCGTATGGCGGTAAATGCCCTGCTGCGCTATCCGGCGGACAGTGCCGGCAGCGTCATGACGCCGGAGTTTGTCTCCCTCCGGCCGGGCGATACGGTCCGGCAGGCGCTGGATACCATCCGCCGCACCGGAATCCACAAGGAGACGGTCTACACCTGCTATGTGCTGGAGCACCGGCAGCTGCTGGGCGTGGTGTCGGCCAAGGACCTGCTGACAGCCGCGGAGGATGCCGCTGTGGCGGACCTGATGGTCACGGATGTGGTATCTGTGGGTACGCTCACAGACCGGGAAGAGGCCGCCCGGCTCCTGGCGAAATATGACCTGCTGGCCTTGCCGGTGCTGGATGGAGAGGAGCGGATGGTGGGCATCGTCACCGTGGATGATGCCATGGATGTCCTGACGGAGGCCGCCGCAGAGGATCTCTCCATCATGGCGGCGGTGACGCCGGACGAGAAGCCCTACTTCGCCGCCTCCGCCTGGGAGCACGCCCGCCATCGGGTAGTGTGGCTGCTGATTTTGATGCTGTCCGCCGCCATCACCGGCTCTATCATCACCCGGTACGAGGACGCCATCTCCGCCGTGCCCCTGCTGGTGGCCTTTCTACCCATGCTGATGGACACCGGCGGAAACTGCGGCTCCCAGAGCGCCACGCTGGTGATCCGGGGGCTGGCTCTGGAAGAGATCCGCCCCCGGGACGCGCTGCGGGTGATCCGCAAGGAGCTGGCGGTAGCCGCCATCGTCAGCGCCGTCCTAGCCGCGGCCAACGGCCTGCGGATCTACCTTCAGTACCATGACAGCGCCATCGCCCTGGTGATCTCCCTGTCCCTGGCGGCCACGGTGGTGCTGGCCAAGCTGGTGGGCTGTATGCTGCCCATTGCCGCCAAGCAGCTCCACATGGATCCGGCCATCATGGCCTCCCCCCTCATCACTACCATTGTGGATGCCGGGGCGGTGCTGATCTACTTCCAGGCCGCCGCCGCGCTCCTGCGCCTGCCCGTTTAAGGGTTCCGCCCGGTACGGGCGCAAAACAGGTGCCTGCCAGAAATCCGGCAGGCACCTGTTTCCCATTTTCGACTTTCACCGCAGGAAGATGCGTTTCCCGCCTCGGTAGGCCTTCACGACGCCGATCCGCTGGGCACTGGGAACGCGGCCCTGCAGCTCCCGGTGCAGCGCCTCCGCGTCTGCCGGGTCCACGGCCATGAGGAGGCCCCCAGCGGTCTGGGGATCATAGAGCAGGTCCTGTCTGCACAGCGCGGTCTCCCCTGCATCCACGCCCACCTCCGCAAAGGCGCGGTTACGGTACATCCCCGCCGGCAGCAGACCCATGTTTGCAAACTCCAGCGCCTCCGGAATCAGGTCGATGGCGTCCACCTCCAGCTCCAGCTCCACATCGCTGCCCTGGGCCATCTCATAGCTGTGGCCCAGCAGGCCAAAGCCCGTTACATCCGTGCAGGCGTGGACGCGGTACTTCACCATGGCGTCCCGGGCGGACTTGTTCAGGGTGGTCATCAGTTCCTCTGCCAAAGCCCGCCCCTCGGCCGACAGCATCTCCGCCTTCTGTGCGGTGGTGAGGACACCGATACCGATGGGCTTCGTCAGCAGCAGCACGTCCCCCGGCCGGGCGCCGGAGTTGGTCAGCACCCGGTCCGGATGGACGAAGCCGGTGACCGCCAGGCCGTACTTGGGCTCGTCGTCCAGGATGCTGTGGCCGCCGGTGATGAGCGCCCCCGCCTCATACACCTTGTCATAGCCGCCTCGCAACAGCTGGTGCACCGCCTCTTTCGGCATGGACTCCGGCACGGCCATGATGTTCAGGCACAGCTTGGGCTCGCCGCCCATGGCGTACACATCGGAGAGGGCGTTGGTGGCCGCGATCTGTCCGAACAGGTACGGGTCGTCGGCAATGGGCGGGAAGAAATCCACCGTCTGCACCAAGGCCAGATCGTCGCTGACCTTATAGACCGAGGCGTCATCGCTCTTGTCGAACCCCACCAGCAGATTGGGGTCCCGATGCACCTGGATGCCGTCCAGCAGCTGGGCCAGCACACCGGCCCCCACTTTGGCGCCGCACCCGGCACACTTGGCCAGCTTCGTCAGCTTGACATCATTTTCAGGCATGATTCTTCCTCCCGTTTCCTCAGTTTGATCGTCCCCGACAGGCTGCACCTAACCGGAATACCCACCTGCGCGGTCTTTCAGCGCTCCCGTCAGGTCCAAAATCGCCTCCAGCACACCGCCGCCAATGGCCAGGGCCTTGTCGCTGGCGGTATAGCAGTGCTCCACCTTGCAGCGGGGGTCGATGTCCCCGGCCTTCATCCCTTTGTGCACCGGGGTATCATCCGGCAGGATACCCCGCAGGACGCCGTCCAGGGTGCAGGTCATGGGCACGCCGTTCACCGTGGCGGCCACATCCCCCTGCCGCACCTGGGCGCCAATGTCCAGCAGCTGGTGAAACACGCCGTCCGCCGGGGCCCGCAGCACTCGTTCCCCGGCAAAGCCGCCGATGAGCCCCGGGATCCCGGTATTGGGCAGCGCACTGCCCGCATGGATCACCCGGCCCAGCGTGTGGCCCCGCATGGTCTCCACCACCGCGTGACAGTCCACCCCGGCAGTGAAGCCCGGCCCCACGCCGATGACCACCGGGGCATCGGTGATCCGGGTGCCCAGATTCCGCTTGGCCAGGATGGCGTCCACCACCGCGTCCGGCTTCAAAATCGAGATACAGGCTCCCTCCGGGTCCACCAGCACCGGGACTACATTCTCTTGCAAAAGGGCCATAGCCGCCTCCGGTGTCTCCACCCGGCGGGCGGTGACATCCTCCACCTTTGTCTCTCCCAACACGATGGCCTGGGAGAAGGCTACGGTCCGCCGGATGGCAGTTGGGGCCGGTATATCGGTCATAATCACCGATATATGCGCCCTTTTCAGCCGAAGAGCAATACCGGTGGCCAAATCACCGGCGCCTCGGATGATTACCAGCATGGAAAATACTCCCTCCTCCACAAACTGCCGGCCAGAACCGGACAGTCCATCAGGCGCGCCAGGACCCTGGCATCTGCCAGATTCCACAGCGTCTCCACCTGATTGACATAAACTTTCGTGTGCAGATCTTCGGATCGAAGCACCCTCGCCTCGGCCTCCGGCGTGGCCTCCGCCGCCTCCGGCACCCCCGCAAGAAGCGCGTACCGCTCCGGCCGGTGAGCGGCCGCAGCGATGGGACGGCCGAAGCCGGAGGCCCCCACCACGCAGATGGTCTGATTGGCCTCAGTTGGGATCACCGGCTCGTGGGGGGCGTGCGCCTTCAGGGGACGGCGGGCAGCGCCGTCCGCCTCCACCAGAATGTAGTCGAATTGCTCCGCCAGCACCGCCATGGGCGTCTCTGGGGCCGTCAGCTTACCCGTTCCCGGTACGTCTGTCCCGGCACACAGCAGCTGATGCGCCCTGCGCAGTTCGTCCAGCTCCGCCGCTGTCCGGGCGCAGGGCAGGTCCGAAAACGGGAGAATCTTGGTGGTGGTGCACAGCAGGACCGGATGCTGTCCGGCCAGCTCCTCGCCCAGGGTCCGCAGGAGAGTGGTCTTTCCCCCGCCGCCGATGACGGCAGTGACACCGGGACGGATATCCAGCAGCTGGGAAAGGGTCATGGCGCATTCTCCCTCTATCGTTCTTCTTTTCATAGAATAGCACCTCCTCCTTTCCTCGTCAAGCAAGTCCGCCGGGACTGCCTGTTTTTCAGGCTTTTGGCAGTGTGCAACTGCCAGTTGCCAAATTTTCAGGTCCCCTTGGTGGACTTTTGCCCACTCTCCCACTATACTGGAACCACAAAGGAGGGCGCGGTATGAGCCTTGGAACCAACATCAGCCGCCTGCGGGCGGAGAAACGCCTGTCTCAGGGGGACCTGGCGGAAGTGCTGGAGGTGAGCCGCCAGTCCGTCAGCAAGTGGGAGACGGATTCCAGTGTGCCGGACCTGGACAAGCTGATAAAGCTGAGCCAGCTCTTCGGTGTGACGCTGGATGAACTGGTGACGGGAGCAGAGCCCCAACTGAAGGTGGAGACGCCTCCGGTCATGGTGTCTCCGTCAATGCCGGGTCGGAAGATCGCCGGGATCATCCTCTTCTGCATGGCCTTTCTGGCGTTTCTGATCCCCACGGGGCTGGGGGGGATCCTCATCGGCCTGATCCTGGCCGTTCCGTTTCTGGTGTGCGGGATCATCTGTTTTCTCGTCCGAAAGCGGCCGGGGCTGTGGTGCGCCTGGGCAGCGTACTTGGCGGTTTACATCTTTTGCTACTATGGCACCCGCATCAGCTGGAATCTTTTCTTTTTCACGTTCTCTTGGGAGGAAGTCGGAACCCCCGTCTATACCTTTGCAGCGTGGATCCAATCGCTGATGATACTGGCTCTGCTGATTGGGACTGTCCGCTCCTTCTGCACATTCTCCTTTCCTCCCACCCGGCGGAATGGAGTGATTCTGGTCGTGCTATGGATTGAATTCCTGGCGTACCGATTGCTGACCGCGCCCATCGCCGACTTGCTCTCAGCACCGGAAATTCCTGTGACCTCCATGTGGGCCTTGATGGCTCTGATTCTTATGGCAGGCATCGCCTCCCTCATTCTGCTGGCCATTGTCTTGACGCTGTCGGTGCGGATGGCTGCCGCCTGGAGGGCCTCTCACTGCTGATACTTTTCGGTTCACGCCCCGACATTGGCCGGGGCGTTTTTCTTGACTTTTCCCGCAGGGCGCTTATAATATAGTATATCGTTTATCTCACTTGAGTATCACGGTTGGAGGACATTATGCGGGACAGCTGCGGACGGACAATCGACTACCTGCGGCTCAGCGTCACGGACCTGTGCAACTACCGGTGCCAATACTGTATGCCGCCCGAGGGCGTGGAGAAGCGGCTTCACAGCGATATTCTCTCCATCGAAGAGCTGGCGGAGATCGCCGCGGCGGCGGTTCGGTGCGGGGTAAAGAAGATCCGCCTCACCGGCGGGGAGCCTCTGGTGCGGCGGGGATTGCCGGACCTGTGCCGGATGCTGCGGGCCATCCCCGGGTTGGCGGAGCTGTGCCTCACTACCAACGGCTCCCTCCTGCCCCAGCTGGCAAGACCCCTGCGGGATGCGGGGGTGGACCGGCTGAACATCAGCCTGGATACGCTGCGGCCGGACCGGTTCGCCGCCATGACCCGGCTGGGGACCCTCCAGGACGTGCTTGCGGGCATTAAAGCCGCGGAGGCGGCTGGATTCCGGAATCTAAAATTTGACACCGTCCTCATCGGCGGGTTCAACGACGATGAGATCGAAGATTTTGTGAATCTCAGCCGGGAGCATCCCTGGGAGATGCGGTTCATCGAGCTGATGCCCATGGGCCCCTGCGCCGGGTGGGATCGGAGCCGCTTCCTGCCTGCAGAAACGGTGCTGGACCGGATGGCAGAGCTGGAACCCATCGAGGCCCAGGGCGTGGCCCGGCGGTACCAGCTGCCCGGCGCGCTGGGGACAGTGGGGCTCATCTCCCCAGTGAGCCACGACTTCTGCGCGGACTGCCGCCGGATTCGGGTGACGGCGGACGGCAAGCTGAAGGGCTGCCTCCACAGCCGGGAAGAGATCCCCCTCCGGGGCCTCCACGGCCAGGCGCTGGAGGACGCCGTCCGGCGGGGCATCCTCCACAAGCCGGAGCGCCACCATCTCACAGAACGGTCCAGCGACACGCCCCGAAACATGAATCAGATCGGAGGATGACCACCATGGCGGAATTGACCCATTTCAATGAACAGGGCCGGGCCAGGATGGTGGATGTGACGGAGAAGGCCGTCACCCACCGCCGGGCAGTGGCTGCCGGGGAGATCCACATGGCCCCGGAGACATTGCAGAACATCAAGGACGGCACCTTGAAAAAGGGCGACGTGCTGGCGGTAGCCCAGGTGGCGGGCATCCAGGCGGCCAAGCACAACTGGGAGCTGATCCCCATGTGCCACCCCCTGCCCCTGACAGGTATCGACATCACCTTCGCCCTGTCCGATTCCCCTTGCATGGTGGAGATCCAGGCCGCCGTCACCTGCACCGGCGTTACCGGGGTGGAGATGGAGGCCCTGACAGCCGTGTCCGTGGCGGCGCTGACCATCTATGACATGTGCAAGGCAGTCCAAAAGGACATGCGCATTGAAAACATCCGCCTGCTGTCCAAGTCCGGCGGCAAGAGCGGAGATTACCAGATCAAGGAGTGAGCCTGTTGGCAAACGTGGTATCGGTCAACATCAGCGAGCGGAAGGGGGAGCAGAAGCACCCCGTCCCGGAAATCCAACTAAAGTTCCGCCACGGCATCGTGGGGGACGCCCACGCCGGGGACTGGCACCGGCAGATCTCCCTGCTGGCGGAGGAGAGCGTGGACACCATGCGGGCGAGCTGCCCCATCCCACTGGATCCGGGGGTGTTTGCGGAGAACATCAACACCGAGGGCGTCGACCTGAAACACCTGCCGGTGGGCACCCATCTGCGGATCGGTGAGACGGAGGTGGAGGTGACCCAAATCGGCAAGGAGTGCCACAGCGACTGCGCCATCAAGCAGGCGGTGGGCAGGTGCGTCATGCCCACGGAGGGCATCTTCGCCGTGGTGGTCCGGGAGGGCGTGGTCCGTCCCGGCGATGAGATCGAGATTCTGGAGGCGGAAGCATGAAGCTGATACGGACGGAGGATGCGGTGGGCCATGTGCTGTGCCACGACCTGACCCAGATCATCAAGGACCAGTACAAGGATGCCCGGTTCCGCAAGGGCCATGTGGTGGCGCCGGAGGACATCCCGGTGCTGCTCGGCATGGGCAAGGAGCACCTGTACGTGTGGGAGATGACGCCTGGGATGCTCCACGAGGATGAGGGGGCGGAGCGCCTGCTGGCCCTGTGTGCCAACGAGAATATGGAGCGGAGCGGCGTCAAAGAGGGCAAGATCGAGCTGAAGGCATCCTGCGACGGGCTGTTCCTGGTCCGGTCGGAATCCCTGCGGGCGGTAAACGCCATCGATGAGCTGATGATCGCCACCCGGAAGGGGGGTACAGCCGTCAAAAAAGGCGACAAGCTGGCGGGGATGCGGGTGATCCCCCTGATCATCGCGGAGGAGAAGCTGACAGCCGCCAAAGCGGCCGCCGGAGATCCCCCCCTGCTGGAGCTACGGCCCTGGGTGCGAAAAACCGCCGCCATCGTGGCCACCGGCAGCGAGGTGAAGAAGGGATTGATCCAGGACACCTTCACTCCGGTGGTGAAGGACAAATTGAGCGCCTATGGCATCGAGACCATCTCCGTCTCCTATTCCGGCGATGGGGTGGAGAACGTGGCAGGCGCCATCTCCCAAGCCCGGCAGACTGGGGCGGAAGTCATCCTCTGCACCGGGGGTATGAGCGTGGACCCCGACGATAACACCCCCGGCGGGATCAGGCAGAGCGGGGCGAAGATCGTCACCTACGGCGCCCCGGTGCTTCCCGGCGCTATGTTCCTGCTGGGCTACTACGATGACGGCACCCCCGTCATGGGCCTGCCCGGCTGCGTCATGTACGCCGGGGCCACCATCTTCGACCTAGTGCTGCCCTGGGTGGCGGCGGATGTAAGCGTCACCAAGGAGTGGATCGTCTCCCTGGGGGAGGGCGGCCTGTGTCTCGGCTGCCAGCCCTGCCGCTGGCCCATCTGCCCCTTTGGAAAGTAAAAATCAGCCCGCGCCGGAGCGTCCGGCGCAGGTTTTTTCCATTCGTTATCCTCATTTGAATATCACGTTAGTTTGACACCGGACTTGCAAAGCCGGGTTCAACATATTATCATCAAGAAAGGAAGATTTCGCCATGAAAAAGCTTTTCTCCCTCGTTCTGGCCCTGTCCATGGCGCTGGCCCTGACCGCCTGCGGCGGCAGTGCGGACACCGACAGCACCACCACAGACGACACCACAGAGACCACCGCCAAACCGGTAGAGCTGTACGTCTTTGCCGCGGCCTCCATGCAGGAGTCCCTGGATCAGGTCATCGAGGCCTACAAGGCCGTGGCTCCGGAAGTCGCCGTCGTGGCGACTTATGACTCCTCCGGCACCCTGAAAACCCAGATCCAGGAGGGAGCCGACTGTGATGTGTTCATCTCCGCCGCTCCCAAGCAGATGAACCAGTTGGACGCCGAGGGCGGCGAGGAGAACACCGAGGGCCTGGACCTGGTGAATAGCGCCACCCGCCTGGACCTGCTGGAGAACAAGGTGACCCTGGCCGTTCCCGAGGGCAACCCCAAGGGCATCGAGTCCTTTGACCAGCTGGCGGGGCTGCTGGCCAGCGGCGATGTGTTCCTGGCCATGGGCAACAGCGACGTTCCGGTGGGCCAGTACACTCAGAAGATCTTCACCTACTACGGTCTGAATGAGGAGACCCTGGCCAGTTCCGGCGTGCTGACCTACGGCTCCAACGTGAAGGAGGTCACCACCCAGGTCTCTGAGGGCACCGTGGACTGCGGCGTGATCTACGCCACCGACGCCTTCTCCGCCGGTCTGACCGTGGTGGACGAGGCCACCGCTGAGATGTGCGGCCAGGTGATCTACCCCGCCGCCGTCATGAAAAACAGCGCCAATCCCGATGCTGCCAAGGCCTTCCTGGACTTCCTGTCGACCGACGAGGCCATGGCCTGCTTCGAGGCGGTAGGCTTCAGCCCCATGGTGTGAGTTCAAGCAGATTGGAAATAGGCGTCTGATAAGGCTGGATCGTTTAAAATGCTTTCTGACAGCCCTTGATCCCCTCATTCCAAACTCCGGATTTCTTATTTTCCAAAGGAACCTTATGGCCTGGTCCCCTCTTTACAACTCATTGCGGATCGCCGCCATCGTTCCCATTGGGACTTGGCTCAATGGGAGCCCTTGATTTGATTTTGCTCGGCCAGGCAGAGCCCGGCCTCTCCAAGGTTTTGCTTTGCAAAACGCTTGTACGCCACTTCTGCGGCGGCCCGCCTCTGGCGGGTCGGGATGGCAGACGCCCCCTTTCCCCAGGAGGTTTTTTGAAATGGACTGGTACCCTCTCTACAACTCATTGCGGATCGCCGCCATCGTTCCCATTGGGCCTTGGCCCAATGGGAGCCCTTGATTTGATTTTGCTCGGCCAGGCAGAGCCCGGCCTCTCCAAGGTTTTGCTTTGCAAAACGCTTGTACGCCACTTCTGCGGCGGCCCGCCTCTGGCGGGTCGGGATGGCAGACGCCCCCTTTCCCCAGGAGGTTTTTTGAAATGGACTGGTACCCTCTCTACAACTCATTGCGGATCGCCGCCATCTCCACGGTGGCGGTATTCTTCCTGGGGATCCTGGCGGCGTACTACATCGCCAAGCTGCCCCGGCTGGTGAAGGGCGTGCTGGATGTGGTGCTGACCCTGCCCCTGGTGCTGCCGCCCACCGTGGTGGGCTGGCTGCTGCTGGTGCTGCTGGGGCCCAACCGCCCCATCGGCGCCTGGGTGCAGGCCCACTTCGGCCTGAGGCTGGTGATGACCTGGTGGTCCGCTGTCTTTGCCACGGTGGTGGTGGCCTTCCCCCTGATGTACCGCACCGCCCGGGGGGCCTTTGAGAGCTTCGATCCTACGCTGGCGGAAGCTGCGGCGACCCTGGGCCGGTCCAATATCTGGATCTTCTGGCGGGTGCGGATGCCCGTGTGCCGCCAGGGCATCCTGGCGGGGACTGTGCTGGCCTTTGCCCGGGCTCTGGGGGAGTATGGTGCCACCTCCATGATCGCCGGCTACACCCCCGGCCGCACCGCCACCATCTCCACCACCGTCTATCAGCTCTGGCGGACCGACAATGACACAGAGGCCCTCCGCTGGGTGCTGGTGAACATTGCCATCTCCGCTGTATTCCTGTTGGCAGTGAACCTGCTGGAAGCCCGCCAGAAACGGGCCGGAAAAGGGGGCAGACGGTAATGGCGCTTTCCGTGGACATCCGAAAGGCCCTGGGAAATTTTCATCTGGCGGTCCAGTTTGACGCCGGGGATGAGACGCTGGCCCTGCTGGGGGCCTCGGGGTGCGGCAAGTCTGTGACCCTCAAGTGCATCGCCGGCATTCTGACGCCGGACGAGGGACACATCGAGCTGGACGGTGTTACCCTTTACGACAGCGCCTCCAGAATCAACCTGCCGCCCCAGCGGCGGCAGGTCGGGTACCTGTTCCAGCAGTACGCTCTGTTCCCCAACATGACGGTGCGGCAGAACATCGCCGCAGCCGTGCGGGACAAGGCCCGCCGCCAAACAGAGGTGGCGGAGAAGCTGCGGCAGTTCCGGCTGGAGGCCGTGGCAGACCAGAAGCCGGGGCAGCTCTCCGGCGGGCAGCAGCAGCGGTGCGCCCTGGCCCGAATCCTGGCGTCGGAGCCCACGGCCATCCTGCTGGACGAGCCCTTCTCCGCCCTGGACAGCTACCTGAAATACCAGCTGGAACTGGAGCTGGCAGAGACACTGGGCGGATTCCCGGGCACGGTGCTGTGGGTCTCCCATGACCGGGGGGAGGTGTTCCGGAACTGCCGCCGGGTGTGTGTCATAGACCGGGGCAGATCCCAGCCTGTGACCACCCTGGGGGAGCTGTTCCGCAGCCCCGGCACAGAGGCCGCTGCCCGGCTCTCCGGCTGCAAGAACTATGCCGACGCCCGGCCAAGGGAGGATGCGGTGTTTCTTCCGGACTGGGGACTGACGCTCTCCTGCGGCCGTCCGGTGCCGGAGGGCGTCTGCCGGATCGGCATCCGGGCCCACCATGTTCAGCTGGCCGGTCCCGGGGCGGAAAACGCCTTCTCCTGCACGGCAGTAAAGGTGGTGGAGGACGTGTTTTCCACCATCGTGCTGCTGCGGCCGGAGGGCGCGGCGCCGGAGGCGCCCCTGCTGCGGATGGAGCTGGACAAGGACAACTGGCAGGCGGTGCCGGACAAGGACCGCCTCACCGTCTCCGTTCCGCCGGAGGCCATTCTGCTGCTGGAATCGTGAAGGAGTGATCTACCATGTTCAAAGCCGCTGTCCTGACCGTCAGCGACCGGAGTTTCCGGGGAGAGCGCCCTGACGCGGGCGGGCCTCTGGTTGTGGAAATTCTGAAAAACGCCGGGTACGCGGTGACGGAGACCGCCATTGTCCCGGACGAGAAGGGCCGGATCGAGGCTGCCCTGCGGCAGTGGTGCGACCGGGAGCCGGTGGATCTCATCGTCACCACCGGAGGCACCGGCTTCGCCCCCCGGGATGTGACGCCGGAGGCCACCCTCGCCGTGTGTGACCGGCTGACCCCCGGCATTCCGGAGGCCATGCGCTACGCCTCCATGCAGGTGACGAACCGGGCCATGCTGTCCCGGGCCGCGGCGGGCATCCGGAAGGGGACGCTCATCGTGAATCTCCCCGGCTCTCCCAAGGCGGCCAGGGAAAACCTGGAGGCCGTCCTCCCCGCGCTCGCCCACGGGCTGGAGATGCTCTCCGGACGGCCCGCCGACTGCGCCGGGCTGACGGACTGACCTGCTTTTCAAACAAACGCCGGCCTCTATATGAGGCCGGCGTTTTGCCATTCAGTCTGTGGAGGGTCGGGACGCTCTCCCCTGTTTCTCCAATTCCTCCCGCACCAGATCCGCCAGGGTGAAGCGGTCTACATATTCGTTCACGGCCGCATACAGGCCCGTCCAGAAGTCCAGGGTCGGGCAGACGCCGCACCGCTCGCAGGCGTTCTCCTCCGTCTCCAGGCAGGCCACCGGGGCTAGATTTCCCTCTGTCAGCCGGAGGATACTGCCCAGGGTATACTCCTCCGGCGCTTTCGTCAGACGATATCCCCCCAGGGCGCCCCGCCCGCTGCGGAGGAATCCCGCCTTTCCCAGCAGACCCGCGATCTGCTCCAGATACTTCATGGAAATGCCCTGCCGGGCGGCCACATCCTTCAAGGAGACGAACTCCTCCCCGCCGTGGACCGCCACATCGATCATCAGGCGCAGGGCGTACCGCCCCTTGGTCGAAATCTTCACGAAACCGCCTCCTTTTCTGTCCCATCTATTTTGCCACAGGCGCTTCCGGAATGCAAGAGACCGCCTGGATTTTCCCCGCCCCGCCGGCACCGGAAATTGACAACCGTCCGCTTTTCCCGTACAATAAAAACAACTTTTGAGCGTTATGGAGAGGAGTACCGATCATGGATTACGCAAAGGAATCCCTGCGCCTGCATTCCGAGTGGAGGGGCAAGCTGGAGGTGACGCCCCGGGCCCAGGTGGACAGCAAGGAGGCGCTGTCCCTGGCCTACACCCCCGGCGTGGCCCAGCCCTGCCTGGAGATCCAGAAGGACATCAGCAAGAGCTACGAGCTGACCCGCCGGTGGAACACCGTGGCGGTGGTCACCGACGGCTCCGCCGTCCTGGGGCTGGGAGACATCGGCCCGGAGGCGGGGATGCCCGTCATGGAGGGCAAATGCGTCCTGTTCAAGGCCTTCGGCGGCGTGGACGCCATTCCCCTGTGCGTCCGCAGCCACGACGTGGACGAGATCGTGAACACCGTGGCCCTGCTGGCCGGGTCCTTCGGCGGCGTGAATCTGGAGGATATCGCCGCCCCCCGGTGCTTTGAGATTGAGCGGAAGCTGAAGGAGCGGTGCGACATCCCCATCTTCCACGACGATCAGCACGGCACCGCCGTCATCACCCTGGCGGGGCTCACCAACGCCCTGAAAGTGGTGGGCAAGCGGCTGGAGGATGTCCGAATCGTTATCAACGGTGCCGGCGCCGCCGCCGTCTCCATCACGAAGCTGCTGCTCTCCGCCGGGGCAGGGGACGTGACCCTCTGTGACCGGAAGGGCGCCATCTACGCCGGCCGCAGCGACGGCATGAACTGGATCAAGGAGGAGATGGCCCAGGTGACGAATCCGGAGAAGCGGACCGGCTCCCTGGCGGACGTGCTGGCGGGGGCTGATGTGTTCATCGGCGTGTCCGCCCCCGGCGCCGTGACCAAGGAGATGGTGCAGACCATGAACGCTGGAGCCGTCATCTTCGCCTGCGCCAACCCCACGCCGGAGATCTTCCCCGACGACGCCAAGGCCGGCGGTGCGGCGGTGGTGGCCACCGGCCGCAGCGACTATCCCAACCAGATCAACAACGTGCTGGCCTTCCCCGGCATCTTCCGGGGCGCCCTCGATGCCCGGGCCAGCGACATCAACGACGCTATGAAGATCGCCGCCGCCCATGCCTTGGCGGAGCTAGTGGGAGACGACCTCTCTGCCGACTATATCATCCCCGCCGCCTTCGATCCACGGGTACGGGACGCGGTGGCCTCCGCTGTGGAGCAGGCCGCCCGCGCCTCCGGCGTGGCCAGAGTCTGAGTCCTCCGCTGCTGTTCACGTATGCAGAAGGCCCCGGCTGTCCTTTTGGACAGCCGGGGCCTTTTTCGTCAGGTTCAAATGTCCACGCTGGGGACCGCTTTCACCTCTCCGTCGTGGGGGCCCTCCCGGAACCAGCGGACGATCTCATCCAGCGCCTCCTCCCGGACAAAGTCGCCGCCGTGCTGAAAGATCTCCGCCATCCGGCGCTCCTGGTCCGTGGCGG
>NZ_CAKVVF010000005.1:0-15577 GCF_934833455.1 Oscillibacter sp. KLE 1728 | reverse complement strand
CTGCACCTGACGGACAACGGAGCCGGCCATGGGCTTCATCATCATGCGATAGAAAAAGCCCAGCTTCTCCGGCGCGTAGCCGCCCTGGAGATAGAACAGACGCCCGCCGCTGTCGCTGTATCCCCCGTTGATCCGGGCCTCGGTCCAGAGGTCGCCGTTCCCCTGAGGCGAGACCCCCACAATGGCTGCCCCCCGGATGGTATAGCGGTCCATGGCGCTCTGGAGGCCCTTCACCGTGCCGGCCATCAGCCAGCCCATGTAGAAGATCTCCTCGCCCCGCCGCAAGCTCTTTCCGGCCTCCTTCAGGCTGTATGCCGGCACGCCGGTCCTTTCCGCCAGCATCTGGGCATACCGCTGGGTGTGCCCGGTCTGGGATGTGTAGACGATGGCTTTCATCGCTTCCCCTCCTTGTGGAACGGCGGTGGGCCGCCGGATTCATGGCTTTATTATATACGCATTCCGCCCCGGAGGCAAGGACCTGTTCCGCCGCCGGGGATTTTCAGGTCTATCCCGGCCGCGGCTCTCATAAGGTGTACCATCACGACCGAGAGGTGGACAACATGACGACTCAGACCCGCAACGAGGTGCTGCTGGAGGGGATTGCTCTGGAGGCGCCTGCACTCTCCCATGAAAACCACGGCACCCGGTTTTATCGCTTTCCCCTGCAGGTACCCCGGCTCTCCGGCACTCCGGACACGCTGCCGGTGCTGGTGCCGGAGGCCCTGCTGACTGCGGTGCGGCTGGAGGACCCGCTCCGGGTCCGGGGGCAGCTGCGGTCCTTCAACAACCGCTCCGGCGTTGGGAATCGGCTGGTGCTGACGGTGTATGCCCAAGCCATGGAACCCGGGTCCGGAGAGCCCTGCAACCGCATTCTGCTCTCCGGCGCCCTGTGCAAGCCCCCCATCTTCCGCCGCACCCCTCTGGGCCGCAGCATCTGCGACCTGATGCTGGCGGTGAGCCGCCGGTACGGCCGGGCGGACTATCTGCCGGTGATTGCCTGGGGACAGCTGGCGGTCCAGGCGGCCCGGCTCCAGGTGGGGGACACGCTCAGCCTGGAAGGCCGGGTCCAGAGCCGGACCTACCGCAAGGTCCTGGAGGACGGCACCGCCCAGGAACGGGTGGCCTACGAGGTCTCCGCCATGCACCTGCTGGAGCCGGAGGCGGCAGAGTAAGCCACCCGCCGGGCCGCCGCAGCGACGATCATGGCCCCGCAGGCCGCGCCCAGCAGCACCCAGCCCTCGCCCCCGGCCAGCTGCTCCAACAGGACCCCGTAGAGAGCCTGCCCCGCCGGCTGGGCGCATAGGGAGACGGTCAGCAGCAGAGACACCACCTTCCCCACCAGCGTGGCCGGCGTCTGAGCCTGAATGTGGGCCAGCATGGTCACGGTGAACAGCGCGGCGCAAGCCATCAGAACGAAGCCCGCAGCCGTCAGCACAGCAAAGGCCGCGACAGCCCCCACGCCTGCCAGCAGGCAGAGCCCCATGGGGATGAGGCAGACCCCGCAGGCCAGCAGCGTCAGCCAGGACCGGCGGACTGTCAGCCGGGGACCCAGCAGTCCCGCTGTCAGGCCCCCGGCCAGGCTCCCTGCCGCCATGGCGGTCTGGTTGAGGCCGTACCAGGTGTCCCCCAGCCCCAGGGTCTGTTTGATGAGCACCGGCATACTCACCACCAGCAGCGCGCTCAGCAGCAGGTTGAAGGCGCTGACCAGGGCGATGTACTTCAGGATCTCCGGCCGTTCCTGCCGGAGGAAGGTCCCGCTCTCCGCCAGATCCGCTCTGGCGGTCTGCCAGACGCTGGCTCCAGTGTGTCTTGGCGTATGGGGGATCTGGATGAACAGTTCCATCACCGCCGAAGCAAAGAAGCAGGCGGAGGCCCCCGCCAGGACCGGTGTCACGCCGAAGGCGCCGTAAACCAGGCTCCCCAGCAGCGGTCCCAGCAGGCTGGACAGGGCGCTGACCTGGTTGATGACGGCGTTACCGTCCACCAGCCGGTCCGGCGGGCACAGCAGGGGCATGCTGGCCTGCACCGCCGGCTGGTATGCCCCGGAGATACCATACAGCAACATCATGGCCGCCACCAGCACCGGCACCAGGGGCAGATGTCCCAAGGCCAGCGCCGTCAGGGCCACCAGGGCGCAGGTGAAGAAGTCCAGCACCACCATGATCCGCTGCTTATGGAGACGGTCCGCCACCACGCCGCCCAGGGGCGTCAGCACCACCATGGGCACGAACGCCGCGGCGGAGCACAGGCCGAACAGGCTCCGGGAACCGGTGACGTCCAGCAGATACAGCGGCAGGACGAATCGCAGCACGGCGTTACCCAGCAGGGAGATGATCTGTCCAATCACCACCAAGGTGAAGTCCCGGTGAAACAGCTTTTCCCGCATCTCAATTCCTCCTCCCGTTCTCTCCTGCCAGCAGGGCCAGACCCAGCAGCCACAGACAGGCGGCCAGGTCCTGGGGCAGGAGCCGATCAGTTTGTCTCATACGCTCCTCCTTTTCATACATTTGGTTGGTATGTATTTATGTGAAAAAGAAGCTGCCCTGTCGGGCAGTTTCTTCTGTTGTTTACAGCCGTTCCTGGGACAGGCGGCAAAATCGCTCCCACTGATTCAACAGCTCCTGATCCAGCAGGTCCAGGCCCATGCTCCGCAGCATCTGGTCGTATAGCTCCATGCGGCGGCGGGTCTTCTCCGGCGTGGCAGGGTAGATCATGGGATTCAGCCACACGTTTGACAGGAGAAGCAGCAGCTCCCCCAGTTCCTCCGGGTAGTCCGTCCGGATGGAGCCGTCCGCCACCGCCTCCCGCAGGACGGGCTCCATGTAGTTGGGCAGGACCTCCCCGATCATGCTCTCCAGCAGGATGCTCATCAGCTTGGGGTTCTTCAGCATATTGGGCGCCAGCACGAACAGGTCCGTCTGGTCCGAGTTCTCCAGGGATGCCCGGAACATCTTCTGCAGCTTCTCCGCTCCGGTCAGGCCGGGATCGTCCCGGACCGTCCGCATCCAGGCCTCCGTCTGCTCTCCCATCCGGTCCGCGATGGCAAGGAGGATCTCCTCCTTGCCCTTGAAGTGGTGGTAGATGGCCCCCTTGGTCAGTCCTCCCAGATTGTCAATGATGTCCTGGAGGGTGGTGTGCTCATATCCCTTTTCCATAAACAGCTTCGCGGAGACCGCCAGGATCTTTTCCACCGTCTCCTCCGGGTGCTTGTTTCGGGCCATACCGGTCCTCCCTTGTATACATACCATCAGTATGTTTTGTTTATACCATGTCTAACGTCCCCTGTCAAGGCCGTTTTCCGAAAAAGCACTGAAGCTTCGGTCCAGGCGGAGCTTCATTTGGTGCAGAAGCCGAAGGTCCCCCGCATGTCGAACAAAAACGCCAGAAAGCTTTTGGGATAGTCGATGAACTCCCCCCGGTCCACCATGTCCAGGATTTCCGGCAGCTCCGCCCAACGGGCCCGGGCCACCTCCTCCTTTTGGAGCGTCAGCTCCTCCAGGCCAAGGTCCCGCTCCACCAGGAAGAAGTCATCAAAGCCGCCGTCGAAGTTCACGGTGCAGGAGGGCCGCACTCCCGTCAGGTCCAGGGCCACGCCCAGCTCCTCCCGGAACTCCCGCTCCGCCGCCTGGCGGCTGGTCTCTCCGGCATCCACGCCGCCGGCGGCAGACACATCCCATGCCTCCGGCCAGACGGCCTTTTCCCGAGACCGCTGCTGGATCAGCAGGCGGCCCCGGCTGTCGAACACGCAGATATGGACCACCACCCGGTATTCTCCCTCCCCCTTGGGGGCGTAACGCTCCGCCGTCCGGCCCAGAGGGAGCCGGTTCTCGTCGTACAAATCCACCATTTCCATTGCAAAGTGCCTCCCTGCCGCCCGTTGCGGCCTTGTTTTCCACTCTTTATCTTGACCGCCCCGTTCCCCGCTGTCAAGAGGATTCTTCCGTGTTTCCCGGAAGATGTGGCAAATCCCTCTTTACAGCGGCCGGAAAACCCGGTATGATGGCGCCATGACTTCATATTCAGGAGGATGTCCCCATGGGCTTTTCCATTGAGACCAGCGTATCCGCCGTCACTGTCTTTCTGCAGGGCGCGCTGAGCTTCTTCTCCCCCTGCGTGCTGCCGCTGGTGCCGCTGTACGTCAGCTATCTGGCCGGCGGCGCCGCTGTGGTGGGCGAGGACGGCGTCCGCCGCTATCCCCGGGGAAAGATCTTCCTCAACACCCTCTTTTTCGTGGTGGGCATCAGCTTCGCCTTCTTCCTGCTGGGGCTGGGCCTCACCGCCCTGGGGGAGTTCTTCCACAACTACCAAGTGTGGTTCGCCCGGGCCAGCGGCGTCATCATCCTGCTGTTCGGCCTGTACCAGCTGGGGCTGGGCAAGCGGACCATGCTGCTGGAGCAGGAACACCGCCTCCCCTTCCATCTGAACAAACTGGCTATGAACCCGGCGGTGGCCCTGGTGATGGGCTTCACCTTCAGCTTCGCCTGGACGCCCTGCGTGGGCCCCACCCTCAGCAGCGTCCTGCTGATGGCCTCCTCCGCGGAGTCCTCCGCTGCGGGATTTCTTCTGATCGGCGTGTACACCCTGGGCTTCGTACTGCCCTTCCTGGCAGTGGGACTCTTCACCGGCACGGTGCTGGATTTCTTCAAGTCCCACCAGAATGTGGTGCGCTACACGGTGAAGATCGGCGCGGTGCTGCTGATCGTCATGGGCATCCTGACCCTCACCGGCGCCACCGGCGGCATCTCCGCAGATCTGGCTGCCGGCTCCGGCACGGTGCAGGAAGAGCCCGCCGGGAACAGCGGCGAAGAGGCGGCCCCCTCCGGCGATTCTCAGGAGGAGCACAGCGGGGCGGACAGCCAGGAGATCCCCATGGTCCCCGCTCCGGACTTCACTCTGACGGACCAGTACGGCCAGACCCACACCCTCTCGGACTACCAGGGGAAGACGGTGTTTCTGAACTTCTGGGCTACTTGGTGCGGCCCCTGCAAGATGGAGATGCCGGACATCCAGGCCCTGTATGAGGACTGGGACGAGAACGCCGGGGAGCTGGTGGTGCTGGGCGTGGCCGGGCCCAATATCGGCCAGGAGGGCAGCGCCGAAGACATCACCGCCTTCCTGGAGGAAAACGGCTACACCTATCCCGTGGTGATGGACGAGACGGGCACGCTCTTCTACCAGTACGGCATCAGCGCCTATCCCACCACATTCATGATCGACACGGAGGGCAACGTCTTCGGCTACGTCCAGGGCGCCGTCAGCCGGGAGGTCATGGACGACATCGTGGAGCAGACCAGGACCGGGCAGCGCAGATGATCCATCCAGGCCGCCGGGGCCGCACATTCGCGGTTCCGGCGGCTTTTTCCCGTGCTGCGGAGAGCGCTTGCAAAAAAGTTGTAAACCTGCGGCAATTTGTGTTAGAATCAAATTCGTACCGCGGCCCGCTCCGGCGGCGCGGCACCCCGATAGATAGAAAGAGAAGGGGGACGCCTATGGCGCATAACGATTCTTTTGATTAACCGCGATTTGAAGCCCTCTACCGGAAGCTGTATCCGGACCTGCTCCGCTGTGCGGAGATCGCCCTGCGGACTGGCGGAAGCTGGTACGTCTCCGTCGCCGGGCGTGCGGAAGAGGTGGTGCAGGAGCTGTTCGCCTTCGCTTGGGAGCATCAGGCAGATCTTTGGAGCAGCGCCTCGCCCACGGGATGGCTGTACCGGGTCCTGCGCTATAAGGTCCTGGAGCTCCTGAAAGAGGACCGCTTCTGGCGGAAGCACCTGATCCGGGCCGCCGGCGAGATGCCCGCTTCTCCAGAGGATGATTTCCAGCAGCGGGCGGAGATCACCAGCATCCTCACGCCGGAGGAGTACGAGATCCTGCGGAAGCTCTATCTGGAGAAGTACACCTACGAGGAGCTGGCGCGGGAGATGGGGTTGAAGAAGTCCGCCCTGGCCATGCGGGTCAAGCGTTCAAAGGAGCGGTTCGTCAAACAGTGGAACCGGCACTAAAAGTTTTTCCGCCGCCCCTGTGAACAAGCGGGGCCGAAACGGTCATTATAGATACAGAGGAGGTTCCCGGAGATGCCATCAGATCGAAATACGGCGTATCCTTTCCTGGAACAAATGCGCACCGAAGAGCTGGAGGCTCTGCTCCAGCAGGAATTCACGGCTGCGGACGGCGGTGAGCCGGACGTGGACTACATCATGGCGATTATGGAGGTGATGAAGCAGCGGGATGCGAATCCCCCGGCGGCGGAGGCCGACGTGGACGCCGCATGGCGGGATTTCAAGGAAAATTATCAAGGACAGGCTTCTGCCTATGAGACTGAGGTCCTCCCGGAGCGTGACTCATCCCATCTTGACCAAATCACCTCCCCTTCCCCCAAAAAGAAAAGCCGCCGGATTCTGCGGGCAGCCGTCATCACGGCCGCGTGCATTGTGATTCTGTGCGGCGCTGCCTCCGCCTTTGGGTTCGACATCCTCCAGGCGTTCGCGGACTGGACCGCGGAGACCTTTGGATTTGTGACGCCGGGGCAGGAGGAAGCGGAAGTGCCGCAGGATCCTTACCTGGAGTTGCGACTTGCAGTAGCCGAGGAAACGGATTTGCCGGTCGTGCCGAATTGGGCGCCTAATGATACTAAGTTAGTAGGCGCTGTTAGTATGATAAAACGAACTGATGGCAACCGGATCCAAGCGGTATACTCTGTAAATGGGGAACGTTTTACAGTAAGAATCCAAATCTACGATTCTGTCCCGGATGTCTATACGGGAATATATCAAAAAGATAGTAGTGAGGAGATTGTTGAATACAAAGTTTCTGATATAACTCATTATTTAATGAATAATAATGGTCACCTTTTGGCCACTTGGGTAAATGAAAATATTGAATGTTTCATCCAAGGAAACTTGTCAAAAAGCGACTTAGAAAAAATCATAAATTCTATTTATGAGGAGTAATTTTAAATGAAGTACAAGTCTCTTCGTCTTTTGTCCTCTCTTTTTGCCATTGCCTTGCTTTTCAGTATGATTCCTATGGCGCATGCTTCATCCACAAGAGCCAGTGACTATTTTGCTTATACAGATGTATGGGCAACCCCATTGGGTGGTGGCAGAGTTGCTGTCGAATTTGATATTAATGCCACTGATATTATGCAAGAACTCGGAGCTGAAAAAATTTATATTTGGGAACAACAATCTGATGGTTCTTATGAGAATGTAAAAACATATAGCTCAGGTTTGATTGACAAAAACACTGCTGACGCATATCGGATGATTACATATTATGGAACTTCCGGTGTTAAATACTATGCGACTGTTGTTCTTTATGCCAAAGATAGTTCCGGTAGCGAAAAACTTTATAGCAATACTAGGGTCGTAACCGCCTAAACCGAAAACAAACCGGGGGAAGCAATGCTTCCCCCGATTCTTTTTTATTCTTTTTTACACCGTCGGATATTCGCCGTCCCACAGCACCTTGCGGAACTTCATGGGATCTGTGTTGCCCTCCGTGGAGAACAGCAGCACCTGGCTGAACCGGTCCAGGCCGATGGCCTCCCGCAGGTCCTGGTACTCGTCCGTCTCCATCAGGGCCGCGATCAGGCCCATGCCCACCGCGCCGGACTCGCCGGAGATCACCGTGGGGTCGCCCTTCACCGGCACGCCCAGCATCCGCATGCCCCGGGCGCTGACCCAGTCCGGGCAGGAGACGAAGGCGGAGACATGGTTGCGCAGAATGTCCCAGGAGAGGATGTTGGGCTCTCCGCAGGCCAGGCCCGCCATGATGGTCTTGAGATCGCCTTCCACGATCCTCGGCTGTCCATCCCCTGCCAGGGCGCCCTGGTACAGGCAGTCTGCCGCCCGGGCCTCCATCACCACGAAGGTGGGAGGATCGTTGGGAAACAGATTGGTGAAATATCCGATCACTGCTCCGGCCAAACTACCCACACCGGCCTGCACGAACACGTGAGTGGGGCGGTTGATCCCCACCTGCCGCAGCTGCTCCGCCGCCTCGTTGGCCATGGTGCCGTAGCCCTGCATGATCCAGGCGGGGATCTCCTCGTACCCCTCCCAGGCGGTGTCCTGCACCACCACGCCGTGCTTGGTCTCGGCGGCCTCCGCCGCGGCCATGCGGACGCAGTCGTCGTAGTTGACTTCCTCGATGGTGACCTGGGCGCCCTCCTTGGCGATATTCTCATACCGGGCCTGGCTGGAGCCCTTGGGCATGTGGACCACTGCCTTCTGGCCCAGCTTGTGAGCCGCCCAGGCCACGCCCCGGCCGTGGTTGCCGTCCGTGGCGGTGAAGAAGGTGGCGTGGCCGAACTCCTGGCGGAATGCCTCGCTGGTCAGGTAGTCGTAGGTCATCTCGCTGACGTCCCTGCCCATCTCCTTGGCGATGTACCGGGCCATGGCGAAGGAGCCGCCCAGCACCTTGAAGGCGTTGAGGCCGAAGCGGAAGGACTCATCCTTCACGAACAGGCCGCCCAGGCCCAGGTACTTGGCCATGCCGTCCAGCCGGGCCAGAGGCGTGATGGAATACTGGGGAAAGCTGCTGTGGAAGAATCGAGCCTTGGCCACGTTCCCCAGGGACATGATGGAAAGCTGCCGGTCGTCGCTCTTGGGCATCCGATTGGCGACCCATTTGATCGAATCTCTCATAATCCTCACCATACAAAATTTTTTAGTTTCACAAATTTTTTGTTAGATTTCATATTCATCATACCATAGTTCCCCCGGTTGTCAAGGGGTTTTCCGGATTCCACGGCATTTTTTCACAGCCGAAAATTCCCCCCTTGACAAATACCCCCTAGGGGTATATAGTAGGTCTCAGAAAGAATACCCCCGGAGGGTATCTCTCCGGCAGATTGGAGGTTCCTATGCGAGAAGAAAAATACGACATCTCCGGGATGCACTGCGCCGCGTGCAGCGCGTCCGTGGAGCGGGTCACCCGGAAGCTGCCCGGCGTGGCGCGCAGCGAGGTGAATCTCACCACCGGTATCATGACCATTGCATACGATGAAAGTCAATGCACCCAGGAGCAGATCGTGGCCAAGGTGGAGAAGGCAGGCTTCGGCGCCGCCCTGCACCTGGAGCACCCGGCCCCCGCCACGGTCCAGAATGCTGAGGATGCAGAGACCGCCGCCCTGAAGCGGCGGAAGATCGAGCTGATCGCGGCGGCGGTGTTCTCCGCGGTGCTGCTGTATGTGTCCATGGGGCAGATGCTGCCCTTCGGGCTGCCAGCTCTGCCCCTGCCGGACCTCTTCTCCATGCACACCCATCCCACGAATTTCGCGGTGCTGCAGCTGATCCTGGCCGTGCCGGTGCTGTACTGCGGCCGGAACTTCTTCCAAGGGGGCCTCAAGTCCCTCTTCCACGGCAACCCCAACATGGACTCCCTGGTGGCCATCGGCTCCGGCTGCTCCTTTGCGTACAGCCTGGTGATGACCTTTCTGATCTCCGACGATCCCAGCTACGTCCACAATCTCTATTATGAGTCTGCCGCCGTGGTGCTGACTCTGGTGTCCCTGGGCAAGTTCCTGGAGAGCCGGAATATGCAGAAGACCAAAGGCGCCATCACCGCCCTGATGCAGCTGTCCCCGGACACCGCCATCCTGGCGGACACGGGCCGGGAGGTGCCCACCAGCCAACTGAAGGTGGGCGACGTGGTGCTGGTGAAGCCCGGCGCCCGGGTCCCGGCGGACGGCACCGTCACCCAGGGCGAGAGCAGCGTCAATGAGGCCATGCTCACCGGCGAGAGCCTGCCGGTGGAGAAGGCCGTGGGCAGCGAGGTCATCGGCGGCAGCGTCAATGAGAACGGCGTGCTGTACGTCCAGGTGACCCGTACCGGCGACGACTCCACCCTCTCCCGCATCATCCGGTTCGTGGAGGACGCCCAGGGCCGGAAAGCCCCGATCTCCAAGACCGCCGACAAAGTGGCCGGTGTGTTCGTGCCGGTGGTCATGGGCATCGCGCTGCTGGCCGCCGTCATCTGGGCCATCGCCGGGCAGCCCTTCTCCTTTGTGCTGCGGGTGTTCACATCGGTGCTGGTCATCGCCTGCCCCTGTGCCCTGGGGTTGGCAACTCCCACCGCCATCATGGTAGGCACGGGCCTGGGGGCCAAGCATGGTATCCTGATCCGCTCCGGCGAGATTCTGGAGATCACCCACAGCGTGGACACGGTGGTGCTGGACAAGACCGGCACCGTCACCGAGGGCACCCCCGCCGTGACGGAGGTCCTACCCCATCGGTGTGAGGCATCCGACCTGCTGTCCGCCGCGGCGGCGGTGGAGGCGGTGTCCGCCCATCCCCTGGCAACCGCCATCACCGCCTACGCCCAAGAGCATGGCTACGGCGGCACCGCCCGGCCGGAGAGCTTTGAGAACCTGTCTGGCCGGGGCCTGAAGGCCGTGCTGGGCGGCGAGACCGTCCTGGCCGGCAACCGCCGATTGCTGGAGGAGCACGGCGTGGACGTCTCCTCTCTGGCATCTGATGCGGAGCGCCTCTCCGCCCAGGGCCAGACCCCCATGTACTTCGCCAGGGGCGGCACCCTGCTGGGCCTGATCTCTGTGGCCGATCCGGTGAAAGAGACCAGCGCCGCCGCCATCCAGAAAATGCGCGGGCAGGGCATCCGGACCGTGCTGCTGACCGGCGACAACCGGGCGGCGGCGGAGCACATCGGTTCCCTGGTGGGTGTGGACGAAGTCATCGCCGAGGTGCTGCCAGAGGAGAAGGCCGGCGTGGTGGAGCGGCTCCAGTCTCAGGGCCGCAAGGTGATGATGGTGGGCGACGGCATCAACGACGCCCCGGCCCTCACCGCCGCCACCGTGGGCTGCGCCATCGGCAGCGGCAGCGACATCGCCATCGAGTCCGCGGACATTGTGCTGATGCGCTCGGACCTGCAGGATGTGCCCCGGGCCATCCGGCTCTCCCGGCTGACCCTGCGGGACATCAAGCAGAATCTCTTCTGGGCCTTCTGCTACAACACCATCGGTATCCCCATCGCGGCGGGCCTGCTGTTCGCCTTCGGCGGCCCTCTGCTGTCCCCCATGTTCGCGGGGGCGGCCATGAGCCTCAGCTCCGTCTGCGTGGTAGGCAACGCATTGCGGCTGGGCCGGGCCAAACTGTGATTTGACGGGAAACGGGAAAAAGGAGTATTCTATATGGAAGATCAGACTTTGCAGGCAGTCCCCGCCGCCGAGGCACCGGCGGAGGAGACAGCGGCAGGCTGTCCCTGCCGCCACAAGCACCGGGAGGCCCCGGAGTACGACTCCCTGATCCGGCGGCTGAACCGGATCGAAGGCCAGGTCCGAGGCGTCCGGGGCATGGTGGAAAAAGAGTGCTACTGCACGGACATCCTCACCCAGGTCTCCGCCATCCAGTCGGCGCTGAACGCCTTTTCCCGGGAGCTGCTCAGCAACCATATTCACTCCTGCGTGGTGCAGGACATCCAAAACGGACATCTGGAGGTCGTGGACGACCTTCTGGTCACCATTCAAAAACTGATGAAATGAAAAGGAGCACTCAATATGACTACGATTTCTGTCCCCGATATGATGTGTGAGAACTGCGTCAAGCGCATCACCAACGCCCTCACCGCCGCGGAGCTGAAGTTCTCCGTCTCTCTGGACACCAAGACTGTCACCATCGACGGCTGCGACAACTGCGTCAAGACAGCCGTCAGCGAGCTGGAGGATCTGGGCTTCACGCCGGAGGTCCGCTGAATCCCTTGAAAACAGAGGGGGTTCCCCAACAGGTCCCGCGTCTGAACAGACAGGCGCGGGGCCTGTTTTTTTGCGTCGGTTTTATGTCACCAATTTGTTACTTTTTTTATTTTTTCTCCAGACTTTTGCACAGCTCGACCGCGTTGTTTTTCTGCAAAGTGGGAGACATAACACCGTAACCCCCACAAAAACTTGACAAAAGTGGGAAGCCGGTGTATACTAGCCCCAGTTTTCCAATCGGTAACAAAAGTTACAAGTTGTTTTCATTCAGGAAAACACCGAGGTATAGACCTTCCAAAACCAGGGAAGACTGGCATGGAAGACCTTTTCTGAGGAGGTATCTGATTTTGAACACACATGCTTTTGAGAAAAAGCTGCACAGCCTCAAGGCCCGGTTCGGTCTGCAGCTCTTTGTGCTGGCCGCCGTTGTCTGCACCAGCTGGATCGTCACCGATCACGCAAACGCCGTGTATATTCTCACCGGTCCGGAGGACGCCGCCATCGTGCTGAACGAGGAGGAAGTCCGGGAGGGCGAGATGTCCTCTCAGCTGGTGTACCTCTCCAGCGGCCAGAGTGGCTATGACATGGCCCTGACCGCCGGACAGGAGGTCACGGTCACGCACGACGGCAGCACCGTCACCGCCAAGGCCCGCAGCGAGACTGTGGCAGAGCTGCTGGAACGGCTCCACATCACCCCCAGTCCCCTGGAGATGGTAGCCGTGGATCTGGACGAGGACAGCGCCGAGCTGACCATTGCCTCCGAGCTGACCTATTACGACCAGGTGGAGGAGCCCGCCACCTACGAGACAGTGCGGGTGGCCAATCCCTCCCTGCCCAAGGGCACGGAGAAGGTGGTCCAGGAGGGCGCCGACGGCGTCCGCACCTCCATCTACGAGGTGGTCTGGTCCGGCGGCGAGGAGATCTCCCGCCAGTTCGTGGATGAGCTGGAGAGCACCGCCGTGAATGAAGTCGTGGAGTACGGCACCGCCGTCGCCTCCACCAGGGCGGGCGTCGCCAGCGTCTCTAAAAACGCCGACGGCAGCGGCATCCTGACCCTGACAGACGGCACCACTCTGAACTTCTCCGGCGTGAAGTCCATGACCGCCACCGCTTACACCGCGGGCCACGGCGGCGCTGACTACACCACCGCCACCGGCACTCTGGTCAAGGTGGGTACCGTGGCTGTGGACAAGAACGTTATCCCCCTGGGCACTAAGATGTATATCGTGGCGGCCGACGGCTCCGTGGTCTACGGCACCGCCGTGGCGGCGGATACTGGCGTGCGGGGAAATATCGTGGACCTGTACTACGACACCTATCAGCAGTGCATCAACTTCGGACGGCGGACGTGCAATGTCTATATCCTGGAGTGATGAAACTGCCCGCAGAGGCACATTCTGAAAAGAGGTCCCCCGCTTTTGGCGGGGGACCTCTTTTCAATCGCGCTCACAGCCGCTCCAGCAGGGGCGGAAGCTCCGGCAGGGCCCCGATGGTATAATCCGCCGGGATGTCCGGCCGGGGCGGCAGGTACTGGGGATTGTACCAGCAAGACCGCAGGCCGACGTTCCGGGCGCCCCGGATGTCGGAGGTCAGGCTGTCCCCCACCATCATGGCCTCCGCCGCATCAAAGTCCGGGATCGCCGCAAAGCAGGCGTGGAAGAAGGCCGGGCTGGGCTTATAGGCCCCCATCTGTTCGGAGATGAAGATGTTTTGGAAATAGCGGGCGATGCCTGCGCTCTCGATCCGGCTGTTCTGGACCTCGGGAGTGCCGTTGGTGGCCAGATACAGCTCATATCTTGTGTGCAGGGCCTCCAGCAGTTCCTGGGCGCCGGGCACGAAGAAGTGGCCCTGGGCCAGTTGTTCCTCATAAAGCTGGCAGACCTCCTGCGGAGCAGCACGGATCCCCAGCTCATCAAACAGCAGCTGGAACCGCCGGACCAACACCTGGGGCCGGGTCAGCTTCCCCTCTTCCAGCAACTCCCACTGTCGGCGGTTCAGGACGTGATAACGGTCCAGAACGGCGTCCGTGGGGTCTACATGAAAGTGCCGCAGGGTCTGGGAGAGCGCCTGCCGCTCCGCCCGGTGGAAGTCCAGAATGGTGTCGTCCAGGTCCAGAAAAATGAATCGCATCTGCATCCCTCCTGGGGATTTTTTGATGCCACCAGTTTACCGGATCAGGCGGTATTTTGCAAGGACCATTCCCTCGCCGGGATGGGGTTGGCAGACCCGCAAAAATTTGATATACTGCTGAAGAAAGGCGGGATCAGGTATGAATCTCTGTGACTACAACACCATCCGGGACCTGCTGGCCCGGCATGGGTTCCATTTCTCCAAATCCATGGGACAGAACTTTTTGATTGATCCGGAGGTGCCCCGCCGGATCGCGGAGGCCTCCGGCGCGGACGCAGGCTGCGGCGTGCTGGAGATCGGCCCGGGCATCGGCCCCCTGACGGCGGAGTTGGCCCAGCGGGCCGGGAAGGTGGTGGCCGTGGAGCTGGACCGGGCCCTGCTGCCGGTGCTGGCGGAGACCATGGCCCCCTATCCGAATGTGGAGGTCGTGCCGGGGGACGTGCTGAAACTGGACCTCACGGCCATCGCGGCAGAGAAGTTCCAGGGCCTCACGCCTATAGTCTGCGCCAACCTGCCCTACAACGTCACCTCTCCCATTCTGGAAAAGCTGGTGGAGTCCCCCTGCTTTACTGCCTTCACGGTGATGATCCAGCGGGAGGTAGCCCAGCGGCTGTGCGCCCCACAGGGCTCCTCTGAGGGCGGCTCCTTCTCCCTGTTCCTCCAGTACTACATGAAGCCGGAGCTGCTGTTCGACGTGCCGCCGGAGAAGTTTCTCCCCGCTCCCAAGGTGACCTCCGCCGTGATCCGCTGCGTCCGGCGGGAGCGGCCCGCCGTGGATGTAGCGGACGAGGGCTTTTTCTTCAAAGTGATGCGGGGCGGCTTCCTGCTGCGGCGCAAGACCCTGGCCAACAGCCTCTCCGCCGCCCTGCCGGGGATTCCCAAGGAATCCATCCAACAGGCCATCGCCGATATGGGCCTGCCTGCCGCCGTCCGGGGGGAACAGCTGACGCTTGAGGACTTCGCGGCCCTCTCCGCCGCGCTGGGGCGGGAGGCGGATGGAGATTGACTTTATCTCCCGCACCGTGTATGATATTGATACGAAAAATGCCCCTCCGCCGCGCCGGCTGGAAGATTATTCAGAAACGAGGTCATTCAAATGGCAACCATTGATCTGAGTAAATATGGTATTACTGGTACCACGGAAATTATCCGCAATCCCTCCTATGAGTTCCTGTTTGAGGAGGAGACCAAGGCCGGCCTGGAGGGCTATGACAGGGGACAGGTCACCGACCTGGGGGCCGTCAACGTCATGACCGGCATCTACACCGGCCGCTCCCCCAAGGACAAGTTCATTGTGATGGACGACACCTCCAGGGATACCGTGTGGTGGACCTCCGACGAGTTCAAAAACGACAACAAGCCCGCCTCTCAGGAGGCTTGGGATGCCTGCAAGAAGCTGGCGCAGGAGCAGCTGTCCAACAAGCGTCTGTTTGTGATGGATGTGTTCTGCGGCGCCAACCACGACTCCCGCATGGCCATCCGCTTCATCATGGAGGTGGCATGGCAGGCCCACTTCGTCAAGAATATGTTCATCCAGCCCTCTGCTGAGGAACTGGAGAACTTCGAGCCTGACTTCATCTCCTACAACGCCGCCAAGGCCAAGGTGGAGAACTATCAGGAGCTGGGCCTGAATTCCGAGACCGCCGCTATCTTCAACCTCACCTCCCGGGAGCAGGTCATCCTGAACACCTGGTACGGCGGCGAGATGAAGAAGGGCATGTTCTCCATGATGAACTA
>NZ_CAKVVF010000004.1:31755-43129 GCF_934833455.1 Oscillibacter sp. KLE 1728 | reverse complement strand
AGATGCGCGCCATTCTGGACGAGGCCACGGACCCCTGGGGCATCAAGGTCAACCGGGTGGAGCTGAAAAACATTATCCCGCCCAAGGAGATCCAGAACGCCATGGAGAAGCAGATGAAGGCGGAGCGGGAGCGCCGGGAGTCCATCCTCCAGGCGGAGGGGCAGAAGCAGTCCCAGATCCTGGTGGCGGAGGGCGAGAAGCAGTCCCTGATTCTCAAGGCGGATGCCGCCAAGCAGGCCGCCATCCTGAAGGCCGAGGGCGAGAAGGAGGCCCGCATCATGGCCGCCGAGGCGGAGGCCCAGGCCATCATGCAGGTGCAGACCGCCCTGGCGGACTCCCTGAAGCTGCTGAATGCCGCCGCCCCCAATGACCAGGTGGTGAAGCTGAAGGCTCTGGAAGCCATGCAGAAGGTGGCGGACGGCAAGGCCACCAAGATCATCATTCCCAGTGAGCTCCAGGGGCTGGCAGGACTCGCTGCCAGCGCCAAGACGGTGTTCGACACAGAGGACCCCAAGGGGGAGTGAGGGAAAAGCAGTACAGGCGCACAGCAAAAGCTGTGCGCCTGTATTTTGCAAATTGGGGCAGAGGGCGCAGCCCTTCATGTCCATTGCCGGGACGATGGGAGCCGGTGCCGGAAGAGCGTATTCCCATGATCCCATACAGACCCGCGCCGTAAGGGCTTCGGTCGGGACCTGCTGCGGCCGGGAGGGTCAGGTGCAGTCTGCGTCCCGCTGAATTGCCCGCGGCGGTCTGGAGTTCTGCCCTGTCTACGCGGGGAGGTTCGCCCAATGAGAGGCGCGCCCCGGAAGCCCGGTTTGGGGCACAGTGATTACAGCGATTTTTACCCATTAACCGCCGGTTAAAAGATCGTCAGAAAAATTGAACACCTGTCGATTGCAGCGCACCGCCGGAGATGGTATTCTGGGGACAGATCACAAGAGGGGGCTTTGCCATGCAGATCCACGAGATTATCCGCACCCGGCGGACGGCACTGGGGCTGACACAGGAGCAGCTGGCGGGGAAGCTGGGGGTATCAGCCCCGGCGGTGAACAAATGGGAAAGGGGAAACTCCTACCCGGACATCACCCTGCTGCCGGTGCTGGCCCGGACGCTGCGGGTGGACCTGAACACACTGTTGTCCTTTCAGGAGGACTTGACGGAGACGGAGATCGCGGAGTTTTTGAACCGACTGTACGAGGTGTCCCGGACCGAGGGGTGCGGCGCGGCCTTTTCCCTGGCAGAGGAGAAGCTGCGCCAGTTCCCCAACAGCGACGCGCTGGCATACAGCGCTGCGGGGCTGCTGGAGGGGCTTCTGACCCTGTTCCCCGGCACCGATGAGACAGCCCGGCCCGGCCGGGAGGACTTTGTCGCGGGCCTGTACGAGCAGGCCGCCCAGAGCGCGGACCCCAAAATCCGGGAGTGGGCGACCTATACCGTGGCGAGCCGCTGCATCGCCCGGGGGGATCTGGACCGGGCGGAGGCGCTGCTGGACCAGATCTCCAACACCCATCGGGACAAGCGGGAAGTGCTGTCCGCCCTGCGGCGGAAGCAGGGGCGGACCGAGGAGGCCTGGACCCTGCTGGAGCGGGAGCTGTTCGACCGGGCCCACGGCATCCAGACCACGCTGCTGTCCCTGATCGAGATGGCCCAGGCAGAGGGAGACCGGCAGCGGGCCCAGGGCTTTTGCGACGCCGCCCGGCGGGCGGGAGAGGCCCTGGACCTGAGCGATTACGCAGTGCTGTCTGCCCCCTTCCAGCTGGCGGCGGCGGAGCAGGACGGCCCGGCGGCGCTGGACCTGCTGGACCGGCTGCTGCATAGCCTGACAGTGCCTTGGGATCTGAGTGCCTCGCCCCTGTACCGGCATCTGGCCACCAAGGAGGCCGCCGGAGAGGCCCAGTCGGTGCTGCTGGAGCCCCTTCTGGACCAGGTGGAGGCAGACCCGGACTGCGCCTTCCTCCGGGAGATGCCGGAGTATGGGACGATGGTGGAGAAGTACCGGCGCGCCGCAGATGGGGCATGAGCTGGCGGGACCCGCCGGGCGGCGGATGAGACTGTCCGGTTCCGCCGGTGCCAGGGCGCGGCGTGCCGCAGTTCTGCATTCCCCGCGGGCCGTGCAGGAAAAAGAAAAAGCGGAAGGACGAAAGTCCTTCCGCTTTCATGCGTCTCAGCCGAACAGGGCATCGCCGCTCTTGAAGCCCAGGCCGGGGTGGAAGTCGAACTTCACCGCGCCCACGGCCACGTCGGGACCCACGGCCCGCTGGATGCGGGCGATGCCCTCGTTGCCGAAGCCAGCGCACAGCTCCATAGCGGTGACGCCTACGGCGGCCAGCTCCTTCGCGGCAGCCTCCGCCTCAGCGTAGGTCTTGCAGCCCACCACGTTCAAATGGATGCTAGGGGTGGATACCACGGTGCGGGTGGTCTCATCGGCATCGCCGATAAGAAAGAGAAATGCGGCTTGCAGTGCCATTGTTATGTAGACCTCCCTGAAAATCAAGAATCAGAGCGAACAGATAAGAGATGCCGCTTTCCCTGCGGCTCTCTTATCTGCACACCCGTTATCTGGTATGTCACAGTCTGGTGACCACGGGGATAACCATGGGATTGCGCTTGGTGGTTTTGAACAGGTAGCTGCTGACGGCGGACTTGACGGAACCCTTCAGTTCCCCGTCATCCCGGCCCCGCTTGCGGGAGACGTTCTCCGCCGCGTCCCGGGCCACGCTCTGCAGTTCCTTCATCAAGTCCCCGGACTCCTTCACGTAGATGAAGCCCCGGGTGATGATCTCCGGCTCGCTGAGGAGGTTGCCGTCATGGGCGGAGATGGGCAGGACCACCACCACCATGCCGTCTTCTGCCAGGCGCTTGCGGTCCCGCATGACCACGGCGCCCACGTCGCCCACGCCGGAGCCGTCCACATACACCTCGCCGGCGGGGACGGAGTTGGCGGACAGCTTCATGGACTTGCCGGTGATTTCAATGACGCCGCCGTTATCGGCGATGGCGATGTGATTGCGGTCCATGCCCATCTGCTGAGCCAGCTGGCAGTGGATCTGCAGCATCCGCTGCTCACCGTGGAGCGGGACGAAGAAACGGGGCTTCGTCAGGGCGTGGATGATCTTCAGCTCCTCCTGGCAGGCGTGGCCGGACACGTGAAGCATGTCGGCCCGATCATAGACCACCTTGACGCCCTTGCGGAACAGCTCGTTGATGACCCGGGACACCGTCACCTCGTTGCCGGGGATGGCGCTGGCGGAGATGATGACCTTGTCCCCGGCGCCGATCTCCACCTGCTTGTGCTGAGAGAAGGCCATGCGGTACAAGGCGCTCATCTCCTCGCCCTGGGAACCGGTGGTGACGATGACCTGCTTGTTCTTGGGCAGGCCCTTGATCCGGTTGATGTCCACCAGGGTGTTCTTGGGCACCTTCATATCCCCAAACTGTGTGTAGACCTTAATTATTTTTTCCTGGGCCCGGCCGGTGCCGGCCACCTTCCGGCCGACGGCCGCGGCGGCATCCAGCACCTGCTGGATCCGGTGGACGTTGGAGGCGAAGGTGGTGACGATGATCCGGTCCTCGCATCCCTGGAACTGGCGCTTGAAGGTGGCGCCCACCGTCTTTTCAGAGGGGGTAAAGCCCGGACGCTCCACATTGGTGGAGTCCGCCAGCAGTGCCAGGACGCCCTCCTTCCCCAGCTCGCCGAAGCGGGCAAGGTCGATGACCTCCCCGTCGATGGGGGTGGAGTCGATCTTGAAGTCGCCGGTGTGGACGATGGTGCCCATGTGGGTGTGGATGGCAAAGGCCACGGAGTCGGCGATGGAGTGGTTCACATGGATGAACTCCACAGTGAACTTGCCGGCCCGGACGCTCTTGCCCGGCTCCACCGTGATGAGCTTGGTGCTTTTCACCAGCCCATGCTCCTCCAGCTTCAGCTTGATGAGCCCCGCGGTGAACCGGGTGCAGTAGATGGGCATGTTCAACTGCTTGAGCACATAGGGAATGGCACCCACGTGATCCTCGTGCCCGTGGGTGATGAACAGACCCCGGATGCGGGCCCGGTTCTTGATGAGGTAGCTGACGTCGGGAATGATGAGGTCGATGCCGTACATGTCGTCCCCGGGGAAAGCCATGCCGCAGTCCACCACGATGATCTCGCCGCCGTACTCATAGGCGGTCATGTTCTTGCCGATCTCATTGAGACCGCCCAGGGGGATGATTTTCAATTTTTCTGCCATAGATCGATGATACTCCTTTGAAAAAATATGTAAAATACCCCCATAACAGCGGAAATGGCGCAAAATGAGCGCACGCAAACAAGAGACGCCCGTAGCCTGCGCGGCCCCGTTTCGCCGGCAGGGGTTCGGTCACGTCATTCCGTTGAAACCGTATGGGGTTTTATTTGACTGAGGCGGAGCGGCGCTCCGCACCAGTGAAATACTGTGGAACTGTGTAAAAAAGGGCGGAAAAGCAGTTGCTTCTCGACGCGCACTTTGTTATACTGAAACGAAGGCGCGGCCCAGGCAGAGGCACGCCCCGCGGCGCTCCGACAGCCGGCGGCCTGCCGCCGGCGGACACGGAAGGCCGCACCATTCTGCCCCTAGTATAGCACAGGTCAAGCGTTTTGTATACATTTTTTTCAAGAAAACCAAGATGACCGGCGGAAGGGCCGGAGAAAGGGAGTGAAGGGACATGCGGGCAACGATCAAGATGATCGCAGAACGGGCGGGCGTCTCCATCGGCACGGTGGACCGGGTGCTCCACGACCGGCCGTATGTGAAGGAGGAGGTCCGGCGGCGGGTGCTGGAGGTGATGGAGGAGCTGGATTACCAGCCAAACCGGGTGGCCAGCGCCCTGGCCACCAGCGGCATGGCCCGGCATTTCGCTATCATCCAGCCCACGTGGGAGAGCTATGTGGGCGAGGCCATGGCCGCTGGCGTGGCGAAGTTCCGGCAGGACCGTCAGGACTACAATGTGAGCGTCACCATCCACCCGTACCGCCAGGGGCGGATGGAGGACTGCCTGCACCTGCTGGACACGCTGGCGGAGGAGGTCCAGGGGATCGCCCTGTGCGCCGCGGACTGCCCCCAGGTGCGCCAGAAGCTGGAGCTCCTGGCGGAGCGGCGGATGCCGGTGGTGACCTTCAACTCCGACATTGCAGGCGCCCGGCGGCTGTGCTACGTGGGGGAGGACGCCCACCACGCCGGCCGGGTGGCCGGGGACATCGCCGCCAAGTTCCTCAGGCCCGGAGACCGGATCCTGCTGGTGTACGCCGACCACGGCTACGCCGGACACAAGGGCCGGGCAGACGGCTTTCTGGAGCGGCTTGCGGAGCGGGGGCTCCGGCAGGAGGACTGCCGGGTGGCAGAGACCCACGACAACTATGATGAGACACTGGCAGCGGTGACCGCCGCTTTGGCGGAAGAGCCGGACCTGAAGTATATCTATATGGCCAACCGCTCCGTGCCTGCGTGCATGGAAGCCCTGCGCGGGGCCGGCCGGATGGGACAGGTGCGGGTTCTGGCCCACGACAACAGCCCGGAGACGCGGACCTTCCTGCGGGAGGGACTGCTGGACTTCATCATTGACCAGAACCTGACCTACCAGAGCCGCAAGGCCCTGTCGCTGCTGTTTGATGCGGTGGTGGAGCACCGGACGCCGGAGCGGGACTGTTTCTATCCGGAGAGCCCTATCCTCACGGCGGAGAACTGCTGAAAGACTTTCTCCGGCGCCGGCTTCCCGCGGAGGCCGACTCTGGGGGAAGCTGTTTTTGGGAAAAGCTGTGTACGCAAACAGAAGGAGAACCGTGTCATGGAACAGACGAAAAAGCCGCTGCCTGGGGCGGTACTGCTGCTGGCGGCCCTGGGATTTGTGCTGGGGACCTGCGAATTTGTGATTGTGGGCATTCTGCCGGAGATCGCGGAGGGGCTGAACACCTCTCTGGCGGCAGTGGGAAAGCTGGTATCGGTGTTCGCCGCCTGCTACGCGGTGGGGACGCCTGTGATCACTGCAGCTACCGGCGGAATCTCCCGCCGGAAGCTGCTGGCGGTGCTGATGGGGGTGTTCCTCCTCACCAGCGCGGCAAGCTTTGCCGCTCCTAATGTGGCGGTGCTGTATGCCACCCGGGTAGTGGCGGCGCTGGTGTCCGGTACGCTGACGGCGGTGGCCATGCTCTATGCCAAGGAGGTCGCCGCCCCGGAGCAGACCGCCCGGGCCATCTCGCTGGTATACGGCGGCTTTTCCGTGGCAGCGGTGCTGGGAGTGCCCCTGGGCACTGCCGTGTGCCAGATCCTGGGCTGGCGGTGGACCTTCGCCGTGATCCTGGCTATGGGCGCAGCGCTGCTGCCGCTGCTGCTGCGCTCCCTGCCCGCGGTGCCGGCACAGGCGGACAGCGGGCTTCTGAAGTCCTTTTCCATCCTGTGGGACCCCCGATGCTCCCTGTGTGTGGGGATGATCCTGTGCAGCGCCTCCGCCACCTATATCGTGTACACCTATCTCTCGCCGATCCTGACAGAGACACTGGGGCTTCCAGCGGGGGCGGTGAGCCCGCTGCTGCTGGTGATGGGAGCGTGCAGCGCCGCCAGCAATCTCCTCTCCGGCCGGCTGGGGGAGCGGGGCGGCCTCCGGACCCTGCCCATGGCCTTCGCCGCCCAGGCGGTGCTGTTTGCCCTGCTGCCGCTGCTGCTGGGAAACCGGTGGGCGGGCCTTGCGGGGGTCTTTGCCATGGGGCTGCTCATGTACCTGCTGAACACCCCGGCCCAGATGCACGCGCTGTCTCTGGCAGAGCAGGATTACCCCTTCGCTTCCAGCCTGTGCGCCTCCGTACAGCCGGTATCCTACAACTTCGGCATTGCTATCGGCTCCTTCATCGGCAGCGCCGTGCAGGAGGGGTGGGGATTCCGCCCCCTGGGCCTGCCGGCGGCAATGTTCGCCCTGGCGGCACTGGGGCTGAACCTGCTGCTTCTGCGCGCCAACGGCCGCCGGACGGCCGCGGCGGCATCCTGAGGACCATCAAAACAGGCTCGGGCCGGATCAGCCCGGGCCTGTTTTAACAGTTGCTTCTTGTGGGAAAAACTGCTATACTATTCTTCAATATGGGTATGTATGCGTCCCTTTCAAAAGGAGACCTGATCGAGATGAACAACAAGAAGCTCTCCCGCCTGCTGGAGCCCAATCTCAAGCTCTACTTCCTCTGCATGATCGTCTTCGCGGCGGCCACCGCCACGGTGAGCCTGCCTCTGGGACTGGTGGAGATCGCCTGCACCGTGGGCCTGTATGCCTATTTCACCAACCGTAACCAGAAGCGGCGGCAGAACATCCTCCAGTACATTGATAATGTCACCGGCAGCGTGGATACCGCCAGCAAATCCACCCTCATCAACTCTCCGCTGCCCATCATGGTGTTCCGGCCGGACACCGGCGAGGTGATCTGGAGCAATGAGAACTTCCTGCAGCTGGCCGGCGTGCGGGAGCACCTGTTCGAGATGAAGGTGGAGGATGCAGTACCGGATTTCCCCGTTCAGTGGATGCTGGAGGGAAAGCAGGAGTGCCCGGACCGGGTGGTGATGAACAGCCGGCGGTTCCGGGTGTACGGCAGCCTGGTGCGGGCCAAGGGCCGGGGGGCCGAGCAGAACCTGGTGGCCACTACCTACTGGGTGGATACCACAGAGGCCGACGACCTGCGGGAGCGGTACACCGCCACCCGGCCGGTGCTGGCCATTTTGATGGTAGACAACTACGAGGACCTGATGAAGGCATGCGCCGATACCCAGCGCAGCGCCGTGCTGGCCCAGATCGACGAGAAGCTGAACAACTGGGCCGCCTGCGCCGACGGCCTGCTGCTGAAGACGGAGCGGGACCACTACCTCTTCATCTTTGAGGAATGCCACTACGACCACTTTGTGGAGGAGAAGTTCTCCATCCTGGATGCCATTCGGGAGATCAAGGTGGGGGATGTGTGCCCCACCCTCTCCATCGGCATTGGCAAGGATGCCGACGCTATGGCGGAGCTGTACCGCAACGCCCGTCTCAGCCTGGAGATGGCCCTCAGCCGGGGCGGAGACCAGGCGGTGGTCCGGGGAAAGGTGGACTTCCAGTTCTACGGCGGCCGCAGCAAGTCCACGGAAAAGCGCACCAAGGTGAAGTCCCGGGTCATGGCCAGCGCCCTGAACGAGCTGATGGCCGACGCGTCCGAGATCTATATCATGGGCCACAGCTTTGCGGACATGGACGCCGTAGGCGCCGAGGCGGGGCTCTACTGCATTGCCCGCAAGCACGGCAAGCGGGCCCAGATGGTCATTGATCTGGAGCACAACGCCGCCGGAGCGGTTTTGGCCAAGCTCCAGGCGTTGCCGGAGTATGCGGGGGCGTTCACCTCCGGGGCGGAGGCATTTTTGAAAATGAGGCCGGGCGCTCTGGTCATTGTGGTGGACACCAACCGCCCCGACATGGTGGAGAGCCCCCAGCTGCTGGAGTCCAGCAACCGGGTGGCGGTGATCGACCACCACCGCCGGGCGGCCAGCTACATCGAAAACGCCGCCTTCAGCTTCCACGAACCCTATGCCTCCTCCGCCAGTGAGCTGGTGACGGAGCTCTTGCAGTATCTGGTGGAGCCCGCCGATCTGCTGCGGGAGGAGGCGGAGGCGCTGCTGGCCGGCATCGTGCTGGACACGAAGCACTTCACCCTGCGCACCGGCGGCCGGACTTTTGAGGCGGCGGCCTTCCTCCGCCGGGCGGGGGCCGACACCACCGACGTCCAGCGGTTGTTCCAGAGCGATCTGAGCGAGATGGTGTCCCGCTACGACATCATCCGCCGGGCGGAGCTGTACCGGGAGGACATCGCCGTGGCGGCCATCGACCAGGAGGGCGTGGACCGGGTGACGGCGGCCCAGGCGGCGGACGAGCTGCTGAGCCTCAAGGGCGTGAAGGCGTCCTTTGTGGTATTCCCCAGTGGGGAGAACGTGCAGATGTCCGCCCGTTCTCTGGGAGAGGTGAACGTCCAGGTGATCCTGGAGGCCCTGGGCGGCGGCGGCAACTCCACCACTGCCGGCGGCCGTGTGGAGAACACAGATGTGGAGACGGTGAAGAGTCGTCTGCTGGAGGCCATCGACGCGTATTTTGAAAAGTGAGGAGGAGCGCGGCCATGAAGCGGTTTCTTTCCACATTTGGCATCTGCTTGGCGCTGGTGGAGGCATTCATCTTTTTCGGAGGATACCAGCTCTTTGATTTCAGCCGGCGCTGGTATTTGGCAGGCGCGTCCATCGCCCTGGTTCTGGCGGTGCTGGTGTGCATTCTGGTTCATCAGAATGACCGGCTGGAGGCGCTGGAAAAACGGACCCGGCAGCTGGAGGAACAAATTCAGAAACAGAACGACTAAAAGGAGACGTTATCATGAAAGTGATTTTACAGCAGGATGTGAAGGGCCAGGGAAAAAAGGGCCAGATGGTGGAGGTGTCCGAGGGCTATGCCCGGAACTTCCTCCTGCCCCGGAAGCTGGCCATCGCCGCCACGGCGGACGCCATCAACACCATGAACCTGAAGGAGAAGGCCCGCAAGGCTGAGGAGGCCCGGCAGAAGGCGGAGGCGGAGGCCACCGCCGAGAAGCTGAAGGAGTGCATGGTGAAGCTCACCGCCAAGGCCGGCAACGGCGGGCGGCTGTTCGGCGCCGTCACCACCAAGGAGATCTCCGACGGGCTTAGGCAGCAGTTCGGCATCGACATCCCCAAGCAGAAGCTGGTGCTGGACGAGCCCATCAAGGCGTTCGGATCCTATCAGGTGAAGGCCAAGCTGGGGTTTGAGGTCAACGGGACGGTGTACGTCTCCGTGTTTGAGGAAAAATAAAGGGAGTTCCTCTGTTTGGGGGCACACTCTGGGGGAGAGGAATGGGCCGCCATTGCGGCAGTCTCGGGGGCTCCTGCGCCCGCAGGGGTGCGCCCCCGCTCTCTTTTTTGGCTGTGCCAAAAAGAGAGTGCGCCGCGCCCGGTGGAAGAGAAAAGGCGCTTGGCGCGCTCTGGTACAATGGCCCTTCGCGCTTTCCTAACCCAAACAGGTGGACTCCTATTCACGGCGAGGTGACAGTAAGATGGCAAACGAAGACCTTCTCCTGCGGCAGATGCCCCACTCTCTGGAGGGGGAGCAAGCCGTCCTGGGCTCCATGCTCATCGACGCGGACTGCGTCAAGGATGTGATGGACAAGCTCCGGCCGTCAGATTTTTACCTCCGGCAGAACCGGGAGATTTTTGAGACCATCTACTCCATGTTCACCTATGCCAAGCCCATCGACGGCATTACCGTCTGTGAGGAGATGCAGAAGGCGGGCACCTACGACGAGAACACCACCCGTTCCTATCTGGCCCAGCTGATGGAGATCACCCCCACCAGCGCCAACGTGATGGAGTACGCGGCCATCGTCCGGGACAAGGCGTTGCTGCGGGGCGTGGCCCAGGCCGCCGCCGAGATCACCGCCATGGTGCAGGAGGGCGTGGGCGAGGCCTCCGAAATTCTGGAGGCGGCGGAGCAGAAGGTTTACGCCGTCCGCCGGGGACAGAGCGCCCAGGACATGGTGCCCCTGCGGCAGGTGCTGCCGGAGGTGCTGGACCGGCTGGGAGAGATGAGCGAGAGCGAGAATCACCTGCCGGGGCTCTCCACGGGTATGTCCGCGGTGGACCAGAAGATCACGGGCCTGAACAAATCGGACCTGATCCTGCTGGCCGCCCGGCCCGGCATGGGCAAGACCTCCTTTGCGCTGAACGTGGCCCTGAACGTGGCCAAGGCCGTCCACAAGACAGTGGCCGTCTTCTCCCTGGAGATGAGCCGGGAACAGCTGGCCACCCGTTTGCTGGCCTCCGAGGCATTGGTGGAGAACAACCGCCTCAAGACCGGCGCCCTGCGGGAGACCGACTGGGAGAAGATCGCCGGGGCCGCCACCATCCTGAATAAGGTGGATATCCGGATCGACGACAATCCCATGCTGTCCGTGGCGGACATGAACGCCAAGTGCCGCCGGCTGGATGATCTGGGCCTGGTGGTGATCGACTACCTGCAATTGATGACCTCTGCCGGCGGCAAGGGCTACGCGGGGGAGAACCGCCAGCAGGTGGTGTCCGACATCTCCCGGATGCTGAAGATCATGGCCAAGGAGCTGAACGTGCCGGTGATCTGCCTGAGCCAGCTGTCCCGCGCCAGTGAGAAGCGGGACGACAAGCGGCCCATGCTGTCGGACCTGCGGGAGTCCGGCGCTATCGAGCAGGACGCAGACATCGTGCTGTTCCTGTACCGGGATGACTATTATAATGAGGATTCGGAGAAGCACAACATTGCTGAGTGCATTGTGGCGAAAAACCGCCACGGTGAGACCGGCAAAGTAGAGCTGCGGTGGATGCCG
>NZ_CAKVVF010000004.1:25793-31655 GCF_934833455.1 Oscillibacter sp. KLE 1728 | reverse complement strand
GAATACACCCAGTTCTCGACCTTGGATACGAGGTACGACGAGGACTGAGGTCTGTGCTCTGCTTTGCAAAGCCGCACGGACGTGCGTCAAGTGTTTTGGCGGGGCCAAAACCTTGCAGGGGGCGGACTTTGTCTGCCCCCGGTCAGTGGCCGCCGGGGTCCCCCCGGCGCGTTCAGACGTGCCGGGGGAGGAGCTGCGGTGGATGCCGGAATACACCCAGTTCTCGACCTTGGATACGAGGTACGACGAGGACTGAGGTCTGTTTTGGGAGAGGTGAGGTACGGACATGGAGGAACTGCTGTCCCGCTGTCCCCGGTGGGTGCTGCCCGGTCCGGGGAGTCCGGCCCTGTGCGCCGTGTCCGGCGGGCTGGACTCCATGTGCCTGCTGGACCTGCTGGACCGGTGGTGTCGGGAGCGGGATGGCCGGGTAGTGGCTGCCCACTTCAACCACCAGCTGCGGGGCGCAGAGGCCGACCGGGACGAGACCTTCGTCCGGGACTGGTGTGCCGCCCATGACATCGCCTTCGTCTCCAGCTCCGGGGACGTCCGGGGCCTTATGGAGCGGGAGGGCCTCTCCCTGGAGGAGGCGGCCCGGAAGCTCCGGTACGATTTTCTTCGCCAAGAGGCGGAGAAGCTGGGGCAGCATATCAAAATCTACACAGCCCACCACGCCGATGACAACGCGGAGACCATTCTTTTCAACCTGATCCGGGGCACCGGCGTGGCGGGCCTTACCGGCATGGCCTACCAGCAAAACGGCATTTGCCGGCCACTGCTGGACGTGACAAGGGAAGAGCTGGCGGCCTACGCCGCCGCCCGCCACATCCCCCACGTGGAGGACACCACCAACGCCGACCCCGGCGCCGCGGCCCGAAACTTCCTCCGGCTGGAGGTCATGCCCCGCTTGAGGCAGATCAACCCCAGAGCTGTGGAGCACATCAACGATGCCGGACGCCGCCTGCGGGTGGCGGACCAATCACTGGAGGAAGAGGCCGCCCGCCGTACTGCCCATGTGGAGGTGCAGGAGGGGCGGGTGACCTTATCCCGGCAGGCATTGGCAGAGGCCACGGACGCCGTGCGCCCTCGGATGCTGCTGCGGCTCTTCGACCTTTTGGGCGTGGGGCGGAGGGATATCACAGCCGCCCATCTGCAGGCCATCCTGCACCTGACCCGGGATACCCTCTGGGGCCGGGAGAGCCGGGTGGACCTGCCCCAGGGCGTCACCGCCCGGTACTGCCGGGAGTGGCTGATCCTGGAAACCCGGCCCCAGCTTTTGACGGAGGTCCAGCTGTTGCAGGAGTGCCCCGTCGCCTGGGGCGATTACCGGATCACCCTGCTGGACCACCGGGAGGGGGAGGGACTTGCCCTTCGGCCCTGGCGGCAGGGGGAGCGGATGGGCCTGACGGTGGGCCCTGCGGCGCCGGGAGACCGTCTGGTTCTGCCGGAGACCCACGGGGGCGGCCGCAGCATCAAACGGCTGTGCATGGACCGCCGGATCTCCCTCCCGGAGCGGGACCGGCTGCCGGCCGTCTACGCGGGAGGATGCCTGGCGGCGGTGTGGCGGCTGGGCGTGGATATGGCGTTTGCAGCACCGGAGGGGGAGCCCTGCCGGTTCATTCAGATTACCGAAGCGGCAAAGGAGAGAGATTTGATATGAAAAGCGAGATGGAAAGGGATATCCTGAAGGTCCTGGTGACAGAGGAGGAGCTGAAGGCCCGCATCACCGAAATGGGCGCGGAGCTGTATGAGCAGTTTCATGGCAAGAACCCGCTGTTTCTGGGCGTGTTGAAGGGGTCTTTCGTATTCATGGCGGACCTGGTCCGGGCTTGCCAGGTGAAGAGCGACGTGGAGTTCATCGCCGTCAGCTCCTACCAGAACGCCACTGTGTCCTCCGGCCGGGTGCAGATCACCCACGACCTGCAGCAGGACATCACCGGACGGCACCTGATCATCGTGGAGGACATTCTGGACTCCGGCAACACCTTGGCGTTTTTGAAGGACTACTTCATGACCAAGGGAGCGGCTTCCATTACCATCGTGACGCTGCTGGACAAGCCCTCCCGCCGGACTAAGGCCATCACCGCCGACCTGGCGGGGTTCGTGGTGCCGGACGAGTTTGTGGTGGGGTATGGGCTGGACTACTGCCAGCAGTACCGGAACGTGCCGTACATCGGGGTTTTGAAGCCGGAGGTATACTCCGGGGAGTGAGGCGATACGCCCTGTTTTGGGCGGACTCCGCCCAATCGTAACATGAAAACAGTCTCCCATTGCGTCCCAGGCAATGGGAAAGGAGGCTTCTGCTCGTGACAAAACAAAGACGGCTATCCAATCTGAGCTTCGTACTGCTGGCCCTCGTGATCCTGCTGTGTGTCAACTGGCTCTGGCAGAACGACAACCATGTGGACCAGCTGGAATACTCCCAGGTCCGCCAGCTGTTCCTGCAGGAAAAAGTGACGGGGCTGACCATTGACAGCGGCGGCACACTGACCCTGGAGCTGCGGGAGCCGGTGAACGGCAGCGAGACCGTGCGGTATGAGCTGTACAGCTTCCAGCTGTTTTATGACGACTTCAATGACCTGGTTCAACAGCAGTATGCGGAGGGTATCATCCAGCACTATGACTACCCGGAGCCGGTGCGCACCAACTGGCTGCTGGAGCTGCTGCCCTTCCTGCTGACGGCGGTGATCCTGGGGCTGATGTGGTACTTCCTGGTGATTCGGCCCCAGGGAGGTGGCATGGGACCGGACAAGATGGCCAAATTCGGCTCCGCCCGGACCCGGATGCTGACGGACAAGGACAAAAAGGTCACTTTCGACGACGTGGCCGGCGCCGATGAGGAGAAGGAGGAGCTCCGGGAGATCGTGGAGTTCCTGAAGGACCCCAAGAAGTACCTGTCTCTGGGGGCCCGGATTCCCAAGGGCGTGCTGCTGGTGGGCCCTCCCGGCACCGGCAAGACCCTGCTGGCCAAGGCCGTGGCAGGGGAGGCCGGCGTGGGCTTCCTGTCCATCTCCGGCTCCGATTTCGTGGAGCTGTACGTGGGTGTGGGCGCCAGCCGCGTCCGGGACCTGTTCGAGCAGGCCAAGAAGAACGCCCCGGCTATCGTGTTTATTGACGAGATCGACGCTGTGGGCCGCCAGCGGGGCACGGGCCTGGGCGGCGGCCATGACGAGCGGGAGCAGACCCTGAATCAGCTGCTGGTGGAGATGGACGGCTTTACCGCTAACGAAGGTGTGGTGGTCCTGGCGGCCACCAACCGGGCGGATGTGCTGGACCCGGCGTTGCTGCGGCCCGGTCGGTTCGACCGGCAGGTGTACGTGGGCCTGCCCGACATCCGGGGCCGGAAGGAGATCCTGGAGGTCCACGCCAAGGGCAAGCCCCTGGCGGAGGATGTGGACCTGGGCCAGCTGGCCCGGGGCACTCCGGGTTTCACCGGCGCGGACCTGGAGAACCTCATCAACGAGGGAGCCCTGCTGGCCGCCCGGAAAAATCAGAAGTTCATCACCATGCAGGATCTGAAGGACGCGGAGATCAAGGTCATCGCCGGACCGGAGAAGAAAAGCCGGGTGATCCCCCAGCACGAGCGTGAGCTGACCGCCTATCACGAGGCAGGCCACGCTGTGGTGATGCATGCGCTGCCAGATCAGGACCCGGTGACCCAGATCACCATCGTGCCCCGGGGCCAGGCGGGCGGCATGACCATCTCCCTGCCGGAGGAGGACCGGTCTTATCTCTCCCGGCGGTATATGGAGGATCAGATCGTGGGTCTCTTGGGCGGCCGGGTGGCGGAGAAGCTGTGCCTGGGAGACATCTCCACCGGTGCCAGCAACGACATCCAGCGGGCCAGCCAGATCGCCCGGAAGATGGTGGCCACCTATGGCATGAGTGACAAGATCGGCACCGTAGCCTTCGAGTCCGGCCACGACGAGGTGTTCATCGGCCGCACCATGACCCAGGGCCGCAGCTATTCCGAGGCGGTGGCCGCCCAGATCGACCAGGAGGTCCAGCGCCTGGTGGCGGATGCCTATGACCGCTGCGAACGGATCCTGAACGACAACCGCGACAAGCTGGAGGCCGTGGCGTCCTATCTGCTGGAGCATGAGACCATGGAGCGGGAGGCGTTTCTGGCCGTGTTCGGCGAACAGCCGTTGTCCCTGAAAAAAGAAGAGGTCTGAGAAAAGGCCGCCGTCCGGAGAACCGGACGGCGGCCTTTTTGCAAAAAGCGGGGAATAAAGCCGCCGCAACCCTCCAAAACTGTTGGAGTGACGGGAAAATGCATCAACGCAGTCACTGGAGTTTGGCAAAATTACCAATTCGCCTGTCTCTCTATCGAGGACAAATGACCGCATTTTTCTCTGCGATTTTTTTGAAACGTCCACAACAGAGGGACAAATGACCGGAATATGCGGAAAAATCTTGAACTTTTTTGAAAGAGAGCGGAAAACTTTCTGTGGATTATTCATCTTGCAAAGCCTGGAAAAAACCTGTAAAATGCCTTTCATACATGAGGGAACAGCGATCCTTAACCATTGATAGGAGGAAAAGAAGCATGAAGAGAGTTCTTGCACTGGCTCTGGCTATGGTCATGGCTCTGAGTCTGGCCGCCTGCGGCGGCAGCGGCGACACATCCACCGGCGACTCCGGCAGCAGCGGGGGGAATGTGGTCCGCATCGGTGTGTTCGAGCCCGCCACCGGCGACTCCGGTCCCGGCGGCAAGCAGGAGATGCTGGGCATGCAGTATGCCAATAAGGAGACCCCCACGGTGGACATCGGTGGCACCACCTACAACGTGGAGCTGGTCTACGCGGACAACGGTTCCACTACCGACAAGGCGCCCACCGCCGCGGCGGAGCTGGTGAGCAAGGATGTCAGCCTGGTGCTGGGTTCCTACGGTTCCAGCGTGGCTATGGCCGGCGGTCCGGTGTTTGACGAGGCGGGCCTGGCCGCCATCGGCGTCACCTGCACCAACCCCAATATCACCGCAGGCAACGACTATTACTTCCGGATTTGCTTCCTGGACAACTTCCAGGCCCAGGTGCTGGTGAATTTCGCAAAAGACAAGTTCAGCGCACAGAAGGCCTACTGCCTGGGTGAGTTGGGCAACGAGTACGACCAGGGCCTGATCGCCTTCTTCGAGCAGAACTTTGACGGTGAGGTCATCAAGGACTCCTTCCCCACCAACACCTCTGACTTCACCACCTACCTGAACAAGGCCGTGGCGGAGGATGTGGATGTGATCTTCTGCCCCGTCTCCATCGCCTACGCCACGCAGATCGTGGGTCTGGCCGCCTCCATGGGCCTGGATATCCCCCTGCTGGGCTCCGACACACTGGACAGCAACGTGGTGCTGGAGGCCGCGCAGGGCAGCAACGTACAGCTGTACGTGTCCACCTTCTACCAGGAGGGCGGCTCTCCCAAGTTCGATGACGGCATCAAGGCATGGCTGAACGAGGACTCCACCGCCATGACCAACAACGGCGGCAACGATACCATCGCCGCTGTCACCGCCATGGGCTATGACGCCTACTATGTGGCGCTGGAGGCCCTGAAGGCCGCCGGCTCTACCGACAAGGCCGCCGTGAAGGCCGCGCTGCCTGACGTGACCTACACCGGCGTGTCCGGCTCCATCGCCTTTGACGAGCAGGGCGACGCCATCCGGGACACCGCCTATATCAAGACCGCAGACACCGCCAACAACGCCTGGACGCTGGAGACGGTCCAGACTGTGGAATAAGCCTGCCATCCGGCCAGCCTGGCGGGGTATACCCCGCCAGGCGGCTTGTTCTTGCGCGAGATGGGACCGCCTCGAAAGGGGCCGCCGCCCGGCCATTTTGGAGACGGTCCTTCCCGCGCGCCAACACTGAA
>NZ_CAKVVF010000004.1:1718-25783 GCF_934833455.1 Oscillibacter sp. KLE 1728 | reverse complement strand
GCGATGCGGCCGACTATGTGGCGCTGGAGGCCCTGAAGGCCGCCGGCTCCGCCGATTCCGGCGATGTGATGATGGCGCTGCCTGACGTGAGTTATGACGGCGTCTCCGGCCATATTGAGTTTGATGACTTGGGTGATGCCATCCGGGATACCGCCTATATCAAGGTTGCAGATCCAGCCAACAATGTCTGGAGACTGGAGACAGTTCAGACTGTGAGCTGAAAAACGGAAAGAGATCCGAATCCTGAGGAAATATCTGGGGCCAAGGGAATCCTTGGTCCCAGAGTAATAAAAGGGGGTATCCCTGTGCAATACGGAATTTCCATCCTGCTCTCCGGCATCTCGCTGGGCGGGCAGTACGCCCTGATCGCCATCGGATACACCATGGTTTACGGCATCCTGCGCCTGATCAACTTCGCCCACGGCGACGTGTTCATGGCGGCGGGATTAATCATGGTCTATCTCAGCGCAAGCCTGCCCATCGGCGTGGCGCTGCCGCTGATGATCCTGCTGACGGTGCTGCTGGGCTTTGTCATCGAACGGGCAGCCTACAAGCCGCTGCGCAGCGCGCCCCGGATGAGCGTCATGATCTCCGCCATCGGCGTCAGCTATCTGCTGCAGAATCTGGCCACCTATATCACCGGCGGACTGCCGCAGATGTACCCCAGCCTGCCCGGCCTGTCCAGTCAGATCACCATTGCCGGCACCTCCACCAAAATGGTGACGGTGATTACGCCATTCCTGGTGGTGGCGCTGGTAGTGGTGCTGACCCAGCTCATCAACCACACCAAGATCGGCATGGCCATGCGGGCCGCCTCCCGGGATTTTGAGACCGCGCAGCTGATGGGCATCAAGATCAACAACATCATCAGCTTCACCTTTGTCATCGGTTCCTTTCTGGCGGCGGTGGGGTCTGCGCTGTACTTCACCAACTATCCCTCCATCGTGCCGCTGTCCGGCTCCCTGCCGGGCCTGCGGGCCTTCGTGGCGGCAGTGTTCGGCGGCATCGGCTCCATTCCCGGGGCCGTGGTGGGGGCATTCCTCATCGGTCTCAGCGAGACGGTGATCAAGAGCTCCAACTGGAGTGTGTTTTCCGACGCGTTCACTTTCGCGCTGCTCATCATCATCCTGGTGGTGAAGCCCACCGGCCTGTTCGGTGAGAAGTCCACCGACAAAGTGTAAAGGGGGCGTCACGATGCTGCAAGAAAAAAAGAGCAAACGGGGCGCGTGGATCGCCCTGGGCTGCGTGGCGGCCCTGCTGGTCCTGGTGATTGTGCTGGAGAACACCATGCAGCCCACCAGTATGCTGTTCACCGTGCTGAAGAAGGGGGCTGTGTACGCGCTGGTGGCGGCCTCCCTGAACCTGCTGAACGGCTTTACGGGCCTGTTCTCCCTGGGGCAGGCGGGCTTCATGCTGCTGGGCGCCTACACCTACGCCATTCTGACCATTCCCTCTGCCGACCGGGAGAGCGTCTACTACCTCTACGGCGGCTCGGCAGTGAATTTCTCCCTGCCGGAGCTGTTCGGCGGCGGCGCCCTGGGTCTGATCCTGGGTGTGCTGGCGGCGCTGATCCTGGCGGGCTGTGTGGCGGCGGTGATCGCCTGGCTTATCGGCCTGCCGGTGCTGCGGCTGAAGAGCGACTACCTGGCCATCGCCACCCTGGGCTTTGCGGAGATCATCCGGGCCATCTTCCAGTGGGACCGGCTGGGCCCTGTCACCAACGGCGCCAACGCGCTGAAGAGCTTTCCCACCTTCTCCAGCTTCAACATCGAGAACGCCAATGGGGAGGTGGTGCTGCGCCTTTCCACCTTTGTGCCCTTCCTGCTGGTGGCAGTGTGCATCGGGATCATGGTGCTGCTGATCAACTCCACCTATGGCCGGGCCTTCAAGGCCATCCGGGAGGATGAGGTGGCCGCCGAGGCCATGGGCATCAACCTGGCCAAGCACAAGCGGATGGCCTTCTGCATCAGCTCCTTCTTCGCCGGCGTGGGCGGCGGCCTGTTCGCCATGTTCGCCAACCAGGCCCAAGCCAAGACCTTCACCACCTCCATGACCTACGAGATCCTGCTGATCGTGGTGATCGGCGGCATCGGGTCCATCTCCGGCAGCTGCATCGCCTCGTTCCTGTACGTGGCGGCCAGCGAGTGGTGGCTGCGGTTCCTGGACACGGAGACGTATATCGGCGCCTTCAAGGTGCCCTTCCTGCGGACCGGCTTCCGGATGGTGGTGTTCTCCATCATCATCATGATCGTGGTGCTGTTCTTCCGCCGTGGCCTCATGGGGGACCGGGAGCTCTCTGATGTGGCCCGGAGCCTGCGGGCCCGCCTCTCCGGAAAATCGAAAAAGAAGGAGGCGGCGAAATGAGTGAGAAGATCCTTCGTTTGGAGAATATCACCATGCAGTTCGGCGGCGTCATCGCCGTGAACAACATGAATCTGGAGGTAGGCGAGGGGGAGATCGTCTCCCTGATCGGCCCCAACGGCGCGGGCAAGACTACGGCCTTCAACGTCATCACCGGCGTGTACCAGCCCACCAACGGCGCGGTGTGGTACCGGGGGGAGAAGATCGTGGAAAACTACCCCCAGGGCAAGATGCGCAAGCTCTACAAGGGCGAGCACGCCGGGGAGTACACCCACGCCCTGGCCCCCACCCCGGACAAGATCACCCGGATGGGCATGGCCCGGACTTTCCAGAATATCCGTCTGTGGAAGGACCAGACGGTGTTCGACAACGTGCTGACGGCCATGCACTGCCGTGCGACGTGCAACCTCCTCACCGCGACCTTCCATCTGAACCGGCAGGAGGAGGCGCGGCAGCGCCAGCGGGTGGAAGAGCTGCTGGCGGAGGTGAACCTCAGCGACGTTTCCGGGGAGAAGGCGAACTCCCTGCCCTACGGCAAGCAGCGGCGGCTGGAGATCGCCCGGGCCCTGGCCACGGATCCGCAGCTGCTGCTGCTGGACGAACCGGCTGCGGGCATGAACCCCCAGGAGACCGACGAGCTGACGGCCTTCATCGGGGAGATCCGCACGAAGTTCGGCCTGACGGTGTTTCTGATCGAGCACCACATGGACCTGGTCATGGACATCTCCGACCGGATCTATGTGCTGGACTTCGGCAAGCTGATTGCCGACGGTACACCGGCGGAGATCCAGAACAATCAGCGCGTCATCGACGCGTACCTGGGGGTGGCGGAAGATGCTTAAAATCCAACAGCTGCGGGTGTCCTACGGCGGCATCCAGGCTCTCCGGGGCATCGACCTGGAGGTGCCGGACGGCAAGATCGTCACCCTGATCGGCGCCAACGGCGCGGGCAAGTCCACCACCCTGCGGACCATCTCCGGCCTGGTGAAGGCGGAGTCCGGCTCCATCCAGTGGAACGGGGAGGAGCTGCTGGGCAAGCCCATCGACAAGATCATCTCCGCGGGCATCGCCATGAGCCCGGAGGGGCGGCGGGTGTTTGCGGACCTGACGGTGCTGGAGAACCTGAAGCTGGGAGCCTACCTCCGCAAGGACAAAGCGGAGATCGAAAAGGACCTGAAATGGGTCTATGAGCTGTTCCCCCGGCTGGAGGAACGGAACTGGCAGTCCGCCGGCACCCTCTCCGGCGGCGAACAGCAGATGCTGGCGGTGGGCCGGGCCCTGATGTCACGGCCGAAGCTGATGATGCTGGATGAGCCGTCCCTGGGCCTGGCGCCGCTGGTGGTGCAGGACATCTTCTCCATCATCCGGGAGATCAACCGCCAGGGCGTGACGGTACTGCTGATCGAACAGAACGCCAACATGGCCTTGAAGATCGCGGACCTGGCCTATGTGCTGGAGACGGGGAACATCACCATGTCCGGCACCGGCGCGGAGCTGCTGGCCAATGAGAAGATCAAAGAGGCGTATCTCGGCAAGCACAGATAACAGCAGGAGAGAGGCGGAAGCCTCTCTCCTGTTTTTGCGTTTCCACTGCCGATGCCGCGGGACCCCGGAGGCGGCGGGGAGACGCCGCGGCCCGAAGGAGGGACGGGCGGCCTTTGCGGAGAACATGTGGGGAGAACGGACGATTCGTCCGTTCTTTTTTTGCGCGGATTTTTCGGAACGGCGCATGAAATGCCAAAATCCAGAGACCCTAAACCAGAGCGATTTCCCTGTACCTTTCCGATGAACAAAGGAGTGAGCTTTTTGGAAACCGGAATTCACAATACCTCCGAGATCGGGCGGCTGAAAAAGGTCCTGCTCCACCGCCCCGGCGGTGAGCTGGAAAATCTGATGCCGGAGTATTTGGAGCGGCTGCTCTTTGATGACATCCCCTATCTGAAGGAGGCCCAGCGGGAGCACGACGCCTTTGCCGACTGCCTCCGGCAGCAAGGAGTGGAGGTGGTCTACCTGCGGGATCTGGTGGCGGAGTCCATCACGGACGCCGACGTGCGGGCCGACTTGATCCGCCAGTTCCTGGAGGAGTCCGGCGTCAAGGACGACCGGCTCCGGGAGAGCCTGGAGGACTTCCTCTCTGCCCTGCCGGACAAGGAGATGGTGTCTGCCATGATGGCGGGCGTCCGCAAGTCCCAGCTCCGGGCAAACAGCGCCCGGCTGGGGGACTATCTCTCTGCCGCCGGGGATGATTACCCCTTCGCCGTAGATCCCCTGCCCAACCTCTATTTTACCCGGGACCCCTTCGCCACCATCGGTACCGGCGTGTCCATCCACAAAATGCACACCGCCACGAGAAACCGGGAGACCCTGTTCGGCAAGTTCATTTTCGAGCACCACCCGGACTACCGCAACGCCCCCAGGTGGTACGACCGGGGCGAGACCTCCTCCCTGGAGGGGGGCGATATCCTGATCCTGTCCCCTCAGGTGCTGGCGGTGGGCATCTCTCAGCGGACGGAGGAGGACTCCATCGACGCCTTGGCGGAGACGGTGCTCTCCGAGAGCAAGACCTTCCGCAAGCTGCTGGCCTTTGACATTCCCAAGAGCCGGTCCTTCATGCACCTGGATACGGTGTTCACCATGGTGGACCGGGACAAGTTCACCGTCCATCCCAACATCCTCCAGCAGATTACGGTGTTCGTCATGGAGCTGGACGAAAACCGGAAGATGAAAATCCGTCAGGAGGACGGCCGGCTGGAGGACATCCTGAAGGAGCACCTGGAGCTGGATAAGGTGACACTGATCCCCTGCGGCCAGGGCAGCGAGATCGACGCCGCCCGGGAGCAGTGGAGCGACGGCTCCAATACCCTGGCCATCGGCCCCGGCGAGGTGGTGGTGTACTCCCGGAACTATGTCACCAACCGGGCCCTGGAGGAGGCGGGCATCCGGCTCCACACCATTCCCAGCGCAGAACTCTCCCGCGGGCGGGGCGGACCCCGGTGCATGTCCATGCCGCTGTGGCGGGAGGATCCGTAAGCATTCGCGGAGCGTGAATGGGCCGCCCCGGCGGCCGGGGGATGCTGGCCCCGGCCAGGGAGGGCTTGTCCAGCGGGATGCACCCCCATGTCGTCGCAAAGTCCGCTCAGCCCCGTTTCCGTGTACGGCGAAAACTGCGCCCGCTCCCTTGCACCCCAAGGGCACTTCCGCGCCTACTCCGTGGGCTTGGGCGATCCTCCTCTCCCCACCGTGCGGGGCGCGGCGGGACCCCTTATCGGTCTTGCCAAAAGAGAAACGGGCCGTGCACGGTCCAAAGAGAAAGGCGCCTGGATGCGCTCTGGTGCAGTGGCCCTCCGCGCTGAAGGGGGGCGGCGAATCGGTGCCTGCTCCGATTTGGCCTTGCCTTCGGGCACGCTAGGCCCTTCTGCAATTCCCCCGACTGCCGTCCCGCGGCGGATGGTGCGGAAGTTGCCGGGATGCAAGGACGCATTTGAACTGCTTCGCTTTTCCTGTCTCGCACTACGGCGCTCCGGGGATTTCCGTCATCAGTGTTCCACTGGTTCCTCCTTCCGCGCGTTCGGCTTCGCTACGCACTGCCCTGGCGGTCATGGAAGCTGCAGCTTGGCCCTATGCTGAAACTCTCATTAACCACCGGCCAGCGGCAGCGAAAATCAGCGCAGCGTGTATCCCGGACTTCCCCGGGCTGGAGGGGCTCCCAAGGGCCGGACGTTTCCCTCTCTGACCGCCGCAAGGGATCGCCAACCTTCCCCCGCCGAAACATGTTTTCTTTTCCGCCGGGAGCAGTATCCCCCACAGCCCCTGTTCGGCGGTCCACATCTGTCCCCTCAAAAAGTCCGCATCATGAACAAGATAAAAAGGAGTGCATTTTATGGCAATCAATTTGAAAGGCCGGAGTTTTCTGACTCTGGAAGACTTCACCCCCGCGGAGATCCGTTATCTCCTGGACCTGGGCCACGACCTGAAGGCCAAGCGCCGGGCCGGCATCTGCGACCCAACCCTTCAGGGCAAGCACATCGTGCTGCTGTTTGAAAAGACCTCCACCCGCACCCGCTGCTCCTTCGAGGTGGCTGCTACCCAGGAGGGGGGCCACGTCACCTATCTGGACGCCGGCAGCAGCCAGATGGGCAAGAAGGAGTCTCTGGAGGACACCGCCAAAGTGCTGGGCCGGTTTTTCGACGGCATCGAGTACCGGGGCTACGACCAGAAGGTGGTGGAGGATCTGGCGAAGTACGCCGGTGTGCCCGTCTGGAACGGTCTCACCGACGCAGACCACCCCACCCAGATCCTGGCGGACATGATGACCATTGAGGAGCACTGCCACAAGCCCCTGAACCAGGTGAAGGTGGTGTTCCCCGGCGACGTGCGGAACAATATGTGCTACGCCTGGATGATCGGCGCCGCCAAGATGGGTATGCATTTTGTGGGCCTGGGGCCCCAGGAGCTGGCCAAGGAGATGGACGGCACACTGGTGAAGCGGGTATTCGCCACCGCACGGGAGAACGGCGGCCTCATCGAGATCACCGACGACATGAACTCCCTGAAGGATGCGGACGTGATCTACGGCGACATCTGGGCTTCCATGGGCGAGGAGGACCTGATCCCCGAGCGGGCCAAGCTGCTGACGCCCTACCGGGTGACGGAGGAGACACTGAAGGCCACCGGCAACTCCAACGTGCTGTATCTGCACTGCCTGCCCTCCTTCCATGACTTTGAGACCAAGCTGGCCAAGGAGTGGCAGGACAAGGGCGTGGACATCCGGGAGGTCACCGACGAGGTGTTCCGCAGCCGCCACAGCGTGGTATTCGACGAGGCGGAGAACCGGATGCACTCCATCAAAGCTGTGCTGGTGGCCACCATCGGAAGATAATTCATGGAAAAGGCGCCGCCTTTTTCGTGAGAGCGTTTACAGCTATCTGCATGCACTCGCTTCGCTTGCACACTTGATAGCTGGGAAGGATGTTTGCCGACACGCGTGCTGCCGGCAAACATGATGGAAATGATGTTGACGCCGCGGCGTCAAAACAGAAGCGGGGTAGATATCTTGAATCAAAAAAAATTCCACATGCCCACAGCCTATACGATCCTGTTCCTGCTGCTGATCCTGGTGGCTGCCGCCACCTGGATCATCCCGGCGGGCAGCTATGACTACGTGGACGGCGTGCCGGTGGCGGGGACGTACCACACGGTGGAGCAGAATCCCCAGGGAGTGGGCGACGTTCTGAAGGCAGCTTTTTCTGGCTTTTACGACGCGGTGGACGTGTGCATCTTCATCCTGATGGTGGGCGGCTTTCTGGGCGTGGTGATGAAGACCGGTGCCGTGGACGCCGGCGTGGGCAACGTCATCCGCCTGCTGGGCGGCCGGGAGAAGTGGCTGATCCCCATTCTGATGCTGCTGTTCGGCCTGGGCGGCACCACCTACGGCATGTGGGAGGAGACCATGGCCTTTTATCCCCTGCTGATCCCGGTGTTCCTGGCGGCCGGGTACGACGCGGTAGTGGGCATCAGCGTGATCCTGCTGGGGGCCGGGGCCGGCGTCATCGCCTCCACGGTAAACCCCTTTGCCACCGGCATCGCCGCGGGCTTTGCCGGGGTCTCTCTGGGAGAGGGTATCGTGCTGCGGCTGCTGGAGTGGGTGGCCTTTGAGGCGGCGGCCATCTGGTTTGTGATGGCCTACGCCGCGAAGGTCAAGAAGAACCCCTCCAAATCCGTGGTGGGCGTGGGCGCGGGCAAGATCCAGGTAAGCATGGACCAGCAGGTGCCCTTTACCGCCAAGCGGAAGGTCATCATGGCCCTCTTTACGCTGACATTCCTCATCATGGTCTATGCTGTGGTGCCCTTTGACGAGATGGGCCTGTCCCTGCCCGCTCTGGGCTGGTGGTTTCCGGAGCTCTCCGCCCTGTTCCTGGTGGCAGGTGTCGTCATCGGCCTCATTGACCGGATGAGTGAGGAGGAGCTGGTAGAGACCTACGTGGCCGGCTGCGCGGACCTTTTGGGCGTGGCCTTTATCATCGGCATCAGCCGGGGCATCACTGTGCTGATGAACGACGGCGCCATCACCGACACGGTCCTCCACTGGGGAGAGCAGGCCCTTTCCGGCGCCGGGGCCATCAGCTTCACGCTGCTGGTGTTCGCCCTGTACCTGCCCCTCACCATCCTGATCCCGTCCTCGTCGGGCCTGGCGACACTGTCCATCCCCATTGTGGCGCCCCTGGGCAAATTCGCCGGGGTGGGCGGCGATCTGGTGGTGACAGCGTTCCAGTCCGCCTCCGGCCTGGTGAACATCATCACCCCTACTGCGGCGGTGGTGATGGGCGCCCTGGCCCTGGGCCATGTGCCCTACGACCGCTGGGTGAAGTATGTGTGGAAGCTGATACTCTGGTTTTTGCTGCTGGCCCTGGCGTTCCTGGTGGCGGGTGTGCTGCTGGGATAGAAAAAGCAAAGCGCGCACGGTTTTCCGTGCGCGCTTTTTTGCCATATCCAAATGCCGGAAGATGGCGGTTCCGGCGGCTGACTGCTGTTCCGGAAGCGGCCTTCCGCGGAGGCGCCTGATGGGGAAGGACGTACCTCAGTACCCCACGATGAGGCCCTTTTCCATGGCATAGAAGCTGGTGAGTCCCCGGCAGGACAGCAGGTCCACCTGTTTCACCGGCAGGTCTGCCAGGATCTGCCGCTTCAGGGCCATAGCACCCTCCAGGTTCTCACAGTGGGAGATTACCACCTCTGCGTCGGTGCAGTCCTTGCTGGCCTTCATCAGGGCGGTGATGGCCCGGTAGGTCTTACCCACGCCCCGGGCCTTATCCGCCACATGAATGGTGCCCTCGGCTGTGGCGTCCGCAATGATGTGGATGCCCAGGGAGCGGAGCAACGTGCCCACAATGGGCCGCATCCGGCCATTTTTGATGAGGTTGTCGAAATTCTCCAGGGTGAAGCAGGTCCGCAAGGTGGCCTGATAGCGGTGGAGCTGCTGGCAGAGAGCGTCGAAGTCCCCATCATCCCCCGCTGCCTCCATCAGGGCCTGGGCCCGGCGGATCAGCAGCACCATGGCCCCGGCGGCGGCGCGGGAGTCGATGACGCAGATCTGCTTTTCCGGGTGCTCCTCCAGCACCATCTCCCGGGCGATGCAGGCCGCGTGATACGTGCCGGAGAGCTGGGAGGAAAGCGTGAAGCAGACGGTACGGTCCCCCCGCTCAAAGGCCCCGGCAAAGTCGGCGGGGGAGGGGCAGGCGGACGAGGAGGCAGCCTTCTCCACCGCCATGGCGGAGAGCAGGGCGGGAACCGACAGGGCGTCATCGTCCACAAATTCCCGGCCGCCCACCTGGATGCGCAGAGGCACGGTCTCAAACCGGACGCAGCTGCTGTGGAAGGAAGCTGTCCGCAGGTCGCAGCTGCTGTCGCTCACAATATTCCATGTCATAAAGAACACCCCGAAATCTGATTTTAAAAACGATATCTTCTGCCACCATCATACTGGAGGAAGGGAGAATTGTCAAGGATGGATTCGGAAATCTTGACAGGCGGAAAAAATAGTGCTATGCTGGAACAGTTCTTATAAGAACTGTTTTAAATAAAATGAAAGGGGGCGGGCGCTGTGGCAGTGAGCAGTACGCAGCTGCTGCGGGTTATCCAGCAGTTCCGCCGGTATTACGATAGGCATTTCTCAGAGCTTCTGTCCCGCACCGGGCTCTCCATGCGGGAGATGCATGTGGTGCTGTTTCTGGCCAATCATCCGGCACATGACACTGCCCGGGACGTGACAGAGCTCCGGGGACTGGCCAAGAGCCAGGTGTCCGCCGCGGTGGACCTGCTGGCGGCGCGGGAGCTGCTCCGCCGTCAGCCGGACAAGGCAGACCGCCGGGTGATCCATCTGGCGCTGACAGATGCGGGCGCGGCCCTGGCCCGGGAGGGGCAGAAGCTCCAGAGTACCTGCCTGGACGCGCTGTTTGCCGGTCTGACACAGTCGGAGGCGGAGCGATTTCAGGAACTGCTGGAAAAGGTTCTGACCAGCGCGGAAGTGCGGTTGAAGGAAGGAGGCAATACATGAGCCGTCGAAATGTGGACCTGGGCAGCGGGAGCGTGGGAAAGCTGCTGTTTTCCCTGGCCGTTCCTACCATCACCTCCCAGATCGTCAACATGCTGTACAATCTGGTGGACCGGGTGTACATCGGCCACATGCAGCCGGTGGAGACTGTGGGCAAGCTGGCCCTCACCGGCGTGGGGGTGTGCCTGCCCATCATCATGGTGATCTCCGCCTTCGCGGCCCTGATGGCCTTCGGCGGCGCACCCCGGGCCTCCATCGCCGAAGGGCGGGGAGACCTGAAGGAGTCGGAGCGGATCATGGGCAACAGCTTCACCATGCTGGTGGCGGTGTCCGTGGTGCTGACTGTGGTCTTTCTGGTGTTTGCGGAACCCATGCTCCGCATCTTCGGCGCCAGCGACAACACCATCGGCTACGCCCTGAACTATATGCGCATTTATGCCCTGGGCACCATCTTCGTCCAGGTGACCCTGGGCATGAACGCCTATATCACCGCCCAGGGCTTCACGGTGGTGGGCATGAAGACTGTGCTGATCGGCGCGATCCTCAATACGGTGCTGGACCCCATCTTCATCTTCGCCTTCGGCATGGGGGTCCGGGGCGCGGCCCTGGCCACCATTCTATCCCAGGCGGTCTCCGCGGTGTGGGTGCTAAAGTTCCTTACGGGCAGCAAGACCAAGTGGCACCTGCGGCGGGAGCACCTGCGGCCCCAAGCCAAGGTGGTGCTGCCGGCCCTGGCCCTGGGCGCTTCCCCCTTCATCATGCAGTCTACGGAGAGCCTCATTACCGTGTGCTTCAACTCCTCACTGCTGAAATACGGCGGGGACATCGCTGTGGGTGCTATGACCGTGCTCTCCAGCATCATGCAGTTCGCCATGATGCCCCTCCAGGGCCTGACCCAAGGGGCCCAGCCCATCATCAGCTACAACTACGGCGCCCGGAATCCGGAGCGGGTACGGCGTGCCTTCCAGGTGCTGCTGATGGCCTGCCTGGCATACTCCCTGCTGCTGTGGGCGCTGGTGCAGCTGTTCCCCCAGCTGTTCGCCCTGATGTTCACCTCGGACAGCGAGCTGGTGAGCTATGCCTCCTGGGCCCTGCGGATCTACATGGCGGCCACCGGGATCTTCGGTATCCAGATCGCCTGTCAGCAGACCTTCGTGGCCCTGGGCAACGCCAAGATCTCCTTGTTCCTGGCAGTGCTGCGGAAGATCATCCTGCTGATTCCCTTCATTTATATTCTGCCCAACTTTTTTGCGGATAAGGCTTTTGCGGTCTTTCTGGCGGAGCCGGTGGCGGATTTCCTGGCGGTGTGTACCACAGCCACCATGTTCGCTGTCCATTTCAAAAAGAGCATGACCGCGCTGGAGGGAAAGCCCGGCGTGTGAACCGAAAACCCGATGCAGAGAGCCGGCCGCCCTTGGGGCGGCCGGCTTTTTTGCGCGGGGGAGTGGACGGCAGGCATCAGGCCCCGAAGATCTCCGCCAGCAGGTCCATGGCCTCTGGCAGCGCCGCCGGGCTGAGGCCGGCATAGTTCACCACCAGCGTGTGGGCGTAGGCAGGGGAGGGGATGGCGGCGTACTCCGAGAGAAAGCCCAGCCGGACGCCCAGGGCCGCAGCCCGGTCCCGCAGGGCCTCGTCGCTCTCCCGGGTGTCCAGCCGCAGGAGAAAGTGGAGCCCCGCCCCCTGCTCCGAGATCGTGATCCGATTCCGGAAAGGGCTGGACCGGAAGGAGGCCAGAACCGCGTCGTGACGGGTGCGGTACTCCTTGCGCATCCGGGCCAGGTGCTGCTCGTAGTGGCCCTGGTCCAGGAACCGGGCCAGCACGTGCTGGTCCAGGGCGGGCACCGTGCAGGAATAAAAATCCAGCTCCCGGCGGTACTGCTCCAGCAGGCGGGGCGGCAGCACCATGAATCCCACCCGCATGGAGGGGGAGATGGTCTGGGAGAAGGTGTTCATGTACACCACCCGCCCGGCGGTGTCGATACTCTGGAGGGTGGGAATGGGACGGCCTGTAAAGCGGAACTCGCTGTCATAGTCATCCTCGATGATGATGCCTCCGGCCTTCTCAGCCCAGCGGAGCAGGGCCTGCCGCCGGCCGATGGGTGTCACCAGTCCGGTGGGATAGTGGTGGGCGGGAGAGAGATGGACCACACTGGCTCCCGCCGCCTCCAGGGCCTCCGGGGGAACGCCCTGGCCGTCCAGGGGCACCGGGCGGCAAGCCGCGCCGCACTTGCCGTACACCTGGCGGATTTTGGGATAGCCCGGATCCTCCACGGCAAAGACGGCCTCCCGCCCCAGCAGCTGAGCCAGCAGCAGATACAGGTACTCCGCCCCGGCCCCCACCACGATCTGCTCCGGCGGCACAGCCATGCCCTTATACTCCCGCAGGTCCCGGGCGATGGCCTGCCGCAGGGCGGGCAGCCCCTGGTGGGGCACTGGGCGCAGCAGGGCTTCCCCGTCCTCGGACAGCACCTGCCGGGTCAAACGGGCCCAGGCCGCCGCGGGGAAGCGGCTGGCGTCCACCTGGTTGCTCTTCAGATCCAGCCGCCAGACCGGGGCCTCCGGCGGCGCCTCAGGAGCCGGAGGAGCGGGGACGGCAGGCCGGGGCCGCTCCACCTCCGCCACAAAAAAGCCCCGCTTGGGCTGGGTGTACACATAGCCCTCCGCCTCCAGCTGCTGGTAGGCCCCCTCCACCGTCATGACGGAGATGTGCAGGTGCTCCGCCAGGGCCCGCTTGGAGGGCAGCCGCTCCCCGGCCGTCAGGGTGCCGTCCAGGATGTCCCCCCGGATGCAGCGGTACAGGTATTCATACAGCGGCGCTCTGCCGCGGTTTTCCAGGGCGTAGGTACGCATGGGCTTCCTCCATCTGACCTGATAAAAAATTCAGAAATTGACGCTTTTAATCATATCATATTTGTTCTATGATGGCAACAGCAAATGGGGCGCGAGACGGCCCCGCCGGAAGGAGAAGAGGATATGGAGAAGACAGTGGAGCAGGAGACGGCCAAGACCTTCCAGCGGACACGGATGGTCGTGATGGCGGCGGCCTTTGCGGCGCTGGCCTGCGTGGCCACTATGGTGGTGAAGGTGCCGTCCCCCACCGGCGGCTACATGAACCTGGGGGACACGGTGGTGCTGCTGGGCGGATATCTGCTGGGGCCAGCCTGGGGCGCCCTGGCGGGCAGCATCGGCCCGGCCCTGGCGGATGTGCTGCTGGGCTCGCCCATCTACGCACCCGCTACCCTGGTCATCAAGGCAGGGATGGCGGCTTTGGCGGCCGCGTGCCATCAGGCGTTCGGAAAGGGACGGGGTCCCCTGGGCCTTGCGGCCTGCGGCATCATGGGAGAGCTGCCCATGGTGGTGGGCTACTGGCTGTACGACGCCCTGCTGCTGGGGAGCGCGGCTGGTGCCGCGGCGGGTATCCCCAGCAATCTGGTGCAGGCTGCCTTCGGCATCGCCGCCTCCACACTGCTGGCGGCGGCTCTGGGCCGCAGCGCCTACGTCCGGCGGGAGTTCCCCCGGCTGTGATCCCCGCAACATGGAAGAAAGCTCCCCCGGCGGGCCAAAGGCCCGCCGGGGGAGCTTTGCGTCTGAGGGAGAATCTGAAAGATGCTTGTGGAGGGGGGCCCTTGGCGCGGAGGCGGACCCCGGAAGGAGGCCGGATGGCGCAGAGCCCCCGGCCCGGCCCGCAGGCGAGGTCTCCTGAAAGAGAGGCCCCCAGCGGGTTCTAAAACCCGCCGGGGGCTTGTAGGCTTAATGGGGCGCTCAGAAGCCTCCCCAGCCGCTGTCAAAGCTGCCGGGATCCTTGGGGGCCGCGCCCTCTCCCACGCCGGAAGTGTGCTTGGCGGTGTCAAAATAGCCAAGCTCCGTGCACTGGTAGACCGGTAGGTAGAACAGCGCCACCAGCAGCGGCCAGACACAGCCCAGCACCACCTGCAATCCTACGGGCATGGGCAGGGTGATGGCATAGACCTGGGCGGGGTTCGCCAAATAGTAGCCGGGGTCCTGGAAAATGCAGGCGTAGATATAGCCCGTCTGCACGACGGAGGTGAGGGACGCCAGGAGGAGCCAGCCGATATAGCTCAGATCCAGCATGAACAGCTGCCCCTTGTAGCCAAGAGTCTGCTGCTTGCTCATGTTCAGGGCCTCCATCACCCCGATGCCGGGGTTCTCATAGAGGTTGTACAGGGCGAAGCGGTAGCGGTAGGCGGCGATGATGCCTGGAATGACGAACAGCAGTGACCAGAAGAACGTGAAGAGGTAGATCACGATGTTCAGCAGGATGACCTTGCCCACAAAGGAGAACCCGTCGAACAGCGTCAGGTATTCCGCCCGCTCGCCCCGGCGGATGGCCATGCAGTACATCACGAAGCCGGAGGCCAGGACCATGCTCATCAGGCCGGTGAGGATGGAGATGAAGGTGCCCAGCAGGCCCGGATTCATAAGACCCATGAAGCTGTCCGCCAGGTTCAGCACCAGCACCAGGGCCAGGTACAGGCAGGTCATCCCGCGGGGGCTGACCTGGGCGGAGCGCAGCAGCTCCTTCATCTCCTGCTTCAGCTGCTTTCGGTCGATCAGTTGTGCCATCATAATATGTCTTGGCCTCCAGATAATTTGAAAATGGGGCGGCCGGAGCCGGACCCGTATCACCAAGCATATCATGTTTCTTCTGAAATAACAAGAGACGGCGTAAAAATGGGAGGGAATGACAGAACTGGATAAAACGTGTGAAAAGTTGCAAAGATTCTGTATAAAGAAGCATATTTTTTTCAAAAGTTGTCGTTCACAGTCTGGACATTTTTCAAAAATAGGTGTAGAATGAGGCGCAGTATGTGATAGTGTCGCCTGCCTGGAGACCCCCTCTCTTGGGAAGGGGAGGGGCCGTGCCCTCCTGCCCGGGCCGACTATCAAGGAGTAAAAATGAGGTGAAGACAATGGCACAAGCTTTCTTTGGCGGCGTTCATCCCCATGATATGAAGGCCGCAACCAATGAAAAGGCCATCGAGCAGCTGGCTCCGCCGGCTGTTGTGGTCATCCCCATGTCGATGCACTTTGGCGCGCCCTGCACGCCCCTGGTCAAGGCCGGGGACCACGTGAAGGTGGGCCAGAAGATCGGCGAATTCCACGGATTGGGCGCCCCGATCCACGCCAGCGTTTCCGGCACGGTGAAGGCAGTGGAACCCCGCCCCTATTCCATGGGCGGCAACATCACGTCTGTGGTCATTGAAAACGACATGCAGGACGAGGTGAGCGAAGAGCTCCAGGCCCCCGCGGATCCCAATGCCCTCAGCGTGGAGGAGATGGTGGAGATCGTCAAGAACGCCGGCATCGTCGGCATGGGCGGCGCTACGTTCCCCACCCACGTGAAGATCACCAGCGGCATCGGCAAGGTGAACACCGTCATCATCAATGGCGCGGAGTGCGAGCCCTACATCACGGGCGACCACCGCACCATGCTGGAGCGGCCCGAGGAGATCATTGGCGGCGCCAAGTTCCTGGCCAAGATGTTCGGCGTGGACAAGGTCGTCATCGGCGTGGAGGACAACAAGCGCAACGGCATCGACGCCATGAACAAGGTCATTGCCGAGCAGAAGGCTCCCGTGGTGGTGGAGCCCCTGCGCTGCCGCTACCCCCAGGGCGGTGAGAAACAGCTCTGCCAGGCCATCACCGGCCGCCAGGTGCCCCCCGGCGGACTGCCCGCCGATATCGGCTGCGCCGTATTCAACATCAACACCACATGCGCCATCTACCGGGCCCTGACCACCGGTATGCCCGTGGTGCGCAAGATCGTCACCGTCTCCGGCTCCGGCGTGGTGGAGCCCAAGAACTTGGAGTGCCCCATCGGCACCCCCGTCTCCAGCCTGTTGGACGCCTGCGGCGGCCTGAAGGACGGTACATACAAGCTGATCGCCGGCGGCCCCATGATGGGCATGGCCCAGTACACCGCGGACATCTCCGTGGCCAAGGGCACCGGCGCCATCCTGGCCTTCTGCGAGAACGAGGAGAAGACCGTGGAGAATCCCCAGTGCATCCGCTGCGGCAAGTGCGTGTCCGTCTGCCCGATGCACCTGGAGCCCCTGTTCATGTACCAGTATGCCTCCAAGGGCATGGTGGAGGAGCTGAATGACGCCCACATCATGGACTGCATGGAGTGCGGCGCCTGCTCCTACATCTGCCCGGCCCGGATGCACCTGACCCATATGTTCAAAACCGGCAAGCAGCTGGTGAAGGACAAGGCGGCCGCTGACCGGGCTGCCGCCGAGGCAAAGAAAAAGGCCGAAGAAGCAAAGGAGGCCGCTGCGAAATGACTGACTACAAGAATCTCAAACTGATTGCCACTTCCTCTCCCCACATCCGGGCGGCGGAGAACACCCGCTCCATCATGCTGGATGTTATCATCGCCATGATGCCCGCCCTGATCTGGGCCATTGTGAAGTTCGGCTTCCGGGCCCTGACTCTGACTGCCGTGTCCGTGGTGGGCTGCATGTTCTTTGAGTGGGGCTATCGCAAGCTCATGAAGAAGCCCCAGTCCGTGAACGATCTCTCCGCCGTAGTCACCGGCATCCTGCTGGCGTTCGTGTGCCCGGTGAACATGCCCTACTGGATGATCCTGGTGGGCGACTTCTTCGCCATCGTGGTGGTCAAGCAGCTGTTCGGCGGCATCGGCAAGAACTTCGTCAACCCCGCGCTGGCGGGCCGTGCCGCCCTGGTGGCCAGCTATGCCGGCACCATGAGCGGCGCCTGGGCGGATCCCCAGGCCGGCTGGGTGCCCCTGGCCGGCACTGCCGACGTGGTTACCGCTGCCACGCCTCTGGCCTATATGAAGACCGGCGACATGGCCGGCCTCACCAGCCAGTACAGCGTGACGGATATGTTCCTGGGCAATATCGGCGGCTCCCTGGGCGAGATCTCCGCCCTGCTGCTGATCGTGGGCGGAGCGTATCTGATCTGGCGCAAGGTCATCAGCTGGCAGACCCCCGCGGCCTACATCGCCACCGTGGCCGTGCTGACCTTCCTGTTCCCCAAGGGCGGCGCCGACAATCTGCAGTTCATGCTGTACAGCATCTTCGGCGGCGGCCTGATGCTGGGTGCCTTCTTCATGGCCACTGACTACACCACCTCCCCCGTCACCAAGACCGGCCAGCTGATCTTCGGCCTGGGCTGCGGCCTGCTGACGGTGTTCATCCGCTACTTCGGCTCCTATCCCGAGGGCGTGTGCTACTCCATCATGATTATGAACCTGGTAGTGGCGCTGATCGACAAGGCTGTGAAGCCCTCTCGCTTCGGCGTTGTGAAATCCGCTAACAAGGAGGCGGCTGCGAAATGAGCAACGAAGTCAAGACCAAAGAAAAGATTGATATGGACCCCAAGTACATCGTAAAGCTGACTGTGACCCTGCTGGGGACCTGCCTGATCGTGGCACTGCTGCTGGGTCTGGTCAACGGTGTGACGGCCGGCCCCATCGCTGAGATCAACCAGCAGAAGACTGAAGCGGCCATGCTGGCCGTGGTGTCCGATCCGGACAACACCACCTTCTCCGACGCGCTGGAACTGTCTGGCGACATGACCGCTGCGGCCACAGCTGCCGGCGGCACCCTGAACGAGATGTACGAGGTCCAGGTGAACGGCGAGGCCGCCGGCTATGCCGTAAAGGTCACCGCCTCCGGCTCCCAGGGCAGCATTGAAATGATGGTGGGCGTGGACGCGGAAGGCGCCGTCACTGGCGTTTCTGTCGTCAACCACTCTGAGACCTCCGGCATCGGCACGAAGGTCGTGGGCAACGAACCCACCGCCTCCGGCGTGGGTGTGCTGGACCAGTTTATCGGCAAGAGCGCGGCGGACGGCACTCTGACGGTGGGCACTAACGTGGACGCCATCACCGGCGCCACCGTCTCCACCAAGGGTGTGACTGCCGGCGTGAATGCGGCGCTGGCTGCCGTGGCTGCCATGGGCTGAGAAGGGAGGAGCAATTCATGAATTTAGGCAAACAGTTCAAAGAGGGACTGATCACCAACAACCCTGTGCTGGTGCAGGTGCTGGGCATGTGTTCCACCATGGCCATCACCACCTCGTTCTTCAACGGCCTGGGCATGGGCGTGGCGGTCACCGTCATCCTGACCCTTTCCAATGTCATCATCGCGGCTATCCGCAAGATCGTGCCGGACAAGATCCGTATCGCCATGTTCATTGTGGTGATCGCTGGCTTCGTGACCTGCGTGGATCTGCTGATCCAGGCATTCGTTCCGGCCCTGTCCGAGTCGCTGGGCGTGTTCATCCCCCTGATCGTGGTGAACTGCATCATCCTGGGCCGGGCGGAGTCCTTCTCCTACAAGAACGGTGTGGCCGCTTCCTTCTGGGACGGTATCTTCCAGGGCTTTGGCTACACTGTGGTGCTGATGGTTATGTGCATCATCCGTGAGTTTCTGGGCGCCGGCACCTTCGGCGGCGGTATCCTCAACGGCGGCGATGGTATTCAGATCCTGCCGGAGCAGTTCCCCATCGGCATGCTGACCCTGCCCGTCGGCGGTTTCCTGGTGCTGGGCTGCCTCATTGCCCTGATGCAGTGGGCGCTGTCCAGACCTAAGAAAAATAAGGAGGAGAGCAAATAATGGATCAAATCTATGAACTCCTGGCAATTACGCTGGGTGCCATTCTGGCAAACAACTTCATCTTCTCCCAGTTCTTAGGCATCTGCCCCTTCCTGGGTGTTTCCAAGAAGGTGGACACCGCTGTGGGCATGGGCATCGCTGTGACGTTCGTCATGGGACTGGCTTCCGCCGTGTGCTATGCGGTCAACGAGTTCGTCCTGGTTCGCTTTGGACTGGAGTATATGCAGACCGTGACCTTCATTCTGGTCATCGCATCCCTGGTCCAGTTCGTGGAGATGTTTTTACAGAAATCCATGCCGTCTCTGTACACGGCTCTGGGTGTGTATCTGCCCCTGATTACCACCAACTGCGCCGTACTGGGCGTGGTGCTGCTGAACGTGCAGAACAACTATAACTTCATCTCCTCCGTAGTTTACGGCATCACCGGCGGCCTGGGCTTCCTGCTGGCCATCGTGCTGTTCGCCAGCATCCGGGAGCGGCTGGTGTTTGCGGACTATCCCAAGGCGTTTGAGGGCTTTCCCATCGCCCTGGTCACCGCTGGTCTGATGGCCCTGGCGTTTATGGGCTTCTCCGGTTTGAAGGTCTGGTAAGAGGAGGCAAGAGGAAAATGGATATCGGAAATGTCATTGCTGCCGTTGTGGTGCTGGCTGTCCTCGGCGCCGTGTTCGGCTTCATCTTGGCAGTAGCCTCCAAGGTCTTTGAGGTAAAGAAGGACCCCCGGGAAGAGGAAATCCTCAGCCATCTGGCCGGCGCCAACTGCGGCGGCTGCGGCTTCCCCGGCTGCGCCGGCTGTGCCGCCGCCATCCTGGCGGGCACGGCTCCGGTGAATGCGTGCGCCCCTGCCGGCGCGGAGAATGCTGCCGCCATCGCAAAGATCATGGGCCAGGAGGCTCCCTCCGGTGAGCGGAAGGTGGCTTTTGTCCGCTGCAACGGCGGCACCAACGCCGCCAAGCGTTATGAGTACGTCGGTGTGAAGGACTGCCTGTCCGCCACCAAGGTGGCCGGTGGTCCTCTGGAGTGCCAGTTCGGCTGTCTGGGCTTCGGCTCCTGCGTGTCCGCCTGCCAGTTCGGCGCCATGTCCATCGGTCCCAACGGCGCCGCCGTGGTGGACCCGGACAAGTGCACCGACTGCATGGCCTGCGCCAAGGCCTGCCCCCGCCATCTGATCACGGAGGTCCCTGTGTCCAAGAAGGTCCACGTGGCCTGCGCCAACCAGGACAAGGGCAAGGCTGCCATGAGCGTCTGCACCCACTCCTGCATCGGCTGCGGCCTGTGCCAGAAGGAGTGCAAGAAGGACGCCATTCATGTGGTGAACGGCGTGGCTGTCATCGACTACGACAAGTGCGTGGGCTGCAAGCTCTGCACCAAGGTCTGCCCGCGGGACGCCATCCTTCCCATCGCCACCGCGGAGGAGAAGGAGAAGTACAAGGCCATCAAGAAGGCCCAGGCGGAGAAGGCCGCTGCCGCGAAGGCTGCGGAGACCGCTGGCGCTGCCCAGTAACGTAGAGTAAGTGAAAAAACGATCCCGGCCCGAAAGGGCCGGGATCGTTTTTTCACAGGGGGATATCCACCTCGTACGCCTGATCGATCAGAATGCAGGGATACCCCCAGGTCTCGCACATCTGCTGATAGTGCGCGTTATCCAGGAGGAGAGTCTCTTTCGTACAGGTGGAATCGTCAATGCGCCGCTCTGCCGCACAGGCATATTTTTGTATGTCTGCAAAATGGGTCTCGATATATGCCTTGGTCATCACAAGGCAGCAAAAGCGGATTTCCCGGAGATAGGACGGCGTAAAGTCCTGACTCCAGCGTGGGGGGACATAACAGCCCTCCACGATCAGATCCTGGCGGTTTTCAATGGCGGTTTTGATGATCTCCCGCACAATCGGCCACAGATAGGACTCCAGCTCCTGGTCATCCTCCGGCGTGAGGCGGGTGTTGCCGCTTCGGATAAGTCCCATTTTCAGAAGATCCATGGAGAGACAGGGATAGCGGTATGTCTGGAGAAGTCTCTGGGCCAGCAGGGTTTTGCCTGTGTGCGAGGCGCCGGTAATCAAAAGAACCATCTGCGGATCGCCTCCTCTCCTATTCGGGTTGCGGTCATCTTAACACATGGACCGGATTGCCGCAAGGTGTGCTGGAAAAACGGCGGAAACCCTTGCTTTTTTCCGCGAAAGTCCTATAATGGACAATATCTAACAGGCAGAGTAGGGACATACGTGTACATCCAGTGCTGGAGAGACGGGGAGTTGCTCTTCGGACGAAAGGACCGCGAGTCCGCAGTGTGTGTCCCGCATCCCGCTGCCGCATACAGGGACCCTTTCGGCCTTCCTCTGTGCGGCATCTCCGAATTTCGGACTGCCAAAACAGAAGGAGGTTTTTTATGTACGCACATCCCTTTTCCGCCGACTACTGGCGGGACGCGTCCCGGGAGGTCCGGGACCTTCGGAAGCTGCTGTTCTCCGCCCTGATGATCGCCCTGTGCATTGTGCTGGCCCAAGTGCCCTCGGTGCCGCTGTTCGGCGGGGCCAAGGTCACCTGGGGCTTCCTGGCCCGGTCCGTCTGTGCTTGGGTCTGCGGCCCGGTGCTGGGCCTGCTGTTCGCCTTTGCGGAGGACATCCTCAGCTTCTTCCTCACTGGAGGAGGCGGCTATCCCTTTTTCCCCGGCTATACTCTGACCACCATGCTGGGTGTGCTGACCTACGCTCTGTTCCTGTACCGGGCGCCCCTGCGGGTCTGGCGGATCTTCTGCGCCAAGCTGGTCACCAATGTGCAGAACGTGGTGCTGGGGGCGCTGTGGATCGCCATTCTCAACAGCAACGGCCGCTTCAGCCTGGAGGCCTGGTATGCCAGCGCGTCTCTCAGCGCGGTGAAAAACCTCATCATGCTGCCGGTGCAGACGGTGCTGCTGGTGCTTCTGCTGCGGGCGCTGCAGCCGGCCCTTCAGCGGACGGGGATGCTGCCCCGGCAGGGGGCGGGGGCCAGGCCGGACTGAGCGGACAGGGGGACCATGTGAGACGAAAAACCGGCCGCGGCAGGCGGCCGGTTTTTGATTTGCGGAGCCGCGGAAAATGTTCAAAAATCCGATGGCATTTGTTTACAATTTGTTTATATCCATCCGTTGACAATGAAGGCGCGTGGTGGTAAACTCGTTTTAGCACTCCGAAGAAAGGAGTGCTAAAACCAGCGTGAGACAGCTTGGACCAGAGGTGCTTTTTGTGGAACTCACGGACCGGAAAAAGCAAATACTGAAAGTGGTGGTGGAGGACTATGTCCGTACTGCAGAGCCGGTGGGTTCCAAGGCCATTGCCGCGGAGATGGGCGGCGTCAGCTCCGCCACCATTCGCAACGAGCTGTCGGATCTGACGGAGCTGGGCTATCTGGAACAGCCCCACACCTCCGCCGGGCGGGTGCCCTCTCCCAAGGGTTACCGGCTGTATGTCAACGAGCTGATGGAGCGCCAGCGGCTCTCCATCGCAGAGACGGAGCGGATCAACCAGTCCCTCCAGATGCGGATGGAGGAGCTGGACCGGGTGATCTCCCAGGCGGGCCGGGCGGTGAGTTCTCTGATGAACTACCCCGCCTATGTGGCCGCCACCGGCAAGAAGCAGATGACCGCCCGGCGGTTTGAGCTGCTGCCCGTGGATGAGCACAGCTGCATCGTGGTCATGATGATGGGCGACAACCGGGTGAAGAGCCAGCTGCTGCGGATGCAGCTGAAGGTGGACACCGAGCAGATGCCCACCCTGGTGAACCTGCTGAACAGCAACTTCACCGGGATCTCCGCAGACGAGATGAACCGGCGGCTGATGGATGTGTCCGAACAGGTGACGCCCCAGATGTTCCTGCTGTTGAGCCAGACCATCGCCTACGCGGCGGATGTGCTGGAGGAGGCGGGGCAGAAAGAGGTGTTTACCGTGGGCACCAGCCAACTGCTGAAGCTGCCGGAGTTCCGGGACGCAGACAAGGCCCACCAGCTGATGAGCTTTTTGTCCGACAGCAAGGAGAATCTCCCTGTGCCGGACGAGGGGCCCATGAAGATCCTGATCGGTCCGGAGAATGTCAGCGAGGCCCTGCAGGACACCAGTGTGGTGGTGGCCAGCTATGACATCGGCAACGACATGCGGGGCCTGATCGGCGTGGTGGGACCCACACGAATGGATTACGGAACCGTGGCCGCCCGGCTCTCCGGCTTTGCGGAGGGATTGACGCGGCTGTTCGGCAAACAGGAATTACCCCCGAAGGAGGATGCAAAAGAATGAGCGAAGAGACGAAGCAGCCGGCGGAGGAGACGCCGGAAGAGCCGCAGGAGGCTCCTCAGGAAGAGGCTCCCCCCGCGGAGGAGAAGGTGCCCGATGAGAAGGCGGAGAAGGCCGCCAGGGGCAAGAAGAAAAAGGAAAAGACCTACACCCTGACCCGGGAGCAGATGGAGGCGGCGGAGCTGGCCGCCCGGCAGCTGGAGTCCGTGAAGGATCAGTTCGTCCGGCTGACGGCAGAGTACGACAACTACCGCAAGCGCACCGCTAAGGAGAAAGACAATCTCTACCAGGACGCCAAGGCGGACACCATCAAGGAGTTCCTGGCGGTGTACGACAACCTGGAGCGGGCTGTGGCCACTGAGGGCGATGAGGACTCTCCCCACAAGAAGGGGCTGGAGATGATCTTCCACCAGTACCAGGAGATCCTGAAGAAGCTGGGAGTCACGGAGATCGAGGCCCAGGGCCAGCCATTTGACCCGGAAAAGCACAACGCCGTTATGCACATCGATGATGAGAACCTTGGGGAGAACGTGGTATCCCAGGTGTTCCAGGCGGGGTTCCTGCTGGGTGACAAGGTGATCCGACACGCTATTGTGCAGGTGGCAAACTGAGCGAATTCGAGAGGGGGACTGTGTCCCCCCTCGACCTTCCCCCGCACCAGTGACATCGGCCACTGGCGTGGGGGCCCCCGGGGCACCAGCCCACGGGGTTTTTTTGGGCCTATATCCAGTCAACAAAGTGGGATTTTTTGGCCGGGGGGGGCTGTATACAAACAAAGCGAATATTTTT